>JBLIKM010000029.1:0-11208 GCA_047636295.1 Methylophagaceae bacterium | reverse complement strand
TAAGGGCATATGCCAACATCAAGCAACTATTTTTTGTGGCACTTCAAGCTTTTTGCGTCTATTTACAAAAAACAGTCGTGTTCATCCTTTGATGTTAGATTCATTACGGATTGTAGTTGCCGGTGCCGAACGACTTAATCCAGAAATACGGGATAGCTTTAGTCTTAAGTTTGGTAAAACTATTTATCAAGGTTATGGCACAACCGAAACAACACCTGTTGCCACCGTTAACTTGCCTGATCGTATCGGCATTGATGATTGGAAAATTCAAACGGGTGATAAAAAAGGCACCGTAGGCTTACCATTACCGGGCAGTAGTGTCCGTATCGTTGATCCTGACACCTTAGAAAGTCTAGCTATCGATGAAGATGGTCTAATCCTAATTGGCGGCACTCAAGTGATGCAGGGCTATCTAAATGATCCACAAACAACTGGCGATGTGTTGACCGAGATTGATGGTCATCGATGGTATAAAACAGGAGATAAGGGACATTTGGATAAAGATGGGTTTTTGATTATTGTCGATCGCTATTCACGCTTTGCCAAAATAGCGGGTGAAATGATTAGCCTTGGTGCTATCGAGGCAAGCATCAATACAAACCTTCCTGAAGATATTGAAATATTAGCGACCACTGTGCCTGATGACAAAAAGGGCGAAAAAATAGTGTTACTTTATTCGGGTAATATTGAAGATGTCAGGCTTAAAGCCTGCATCACCGACTCTGGTCTCAATACCTTAATGATGCCTAGCTTATTAATTGAAGTTGATACCATTCCGAAATTAGGCAGTGGCAAAAGTGACTTTAATAAGGCTAAACAAATTGCGCTTGAACAACTCCAGCTTAGTACACCAAAGAGCTGAGCTTGTGTCTAAGATGGTTAAAAACCACACATCAATAATCTGGCTTGGTTTATCAATATTACACCTGTCTATTTTGCTGCTAATCGTTTACTTGCCAGTATTACGAGACTCATCATTTACCGCCTTTGGTATCACCGCAGTAATAGTGCCCTACCTTCTTCATTCTGCAGGATGGCCTGTTTTAATCAATGACGGCTTAAGTGGGTGGACACTGCCTTCTCCCAATGTTTTAGGCTGGTCACTGTCCATTCTATTTTGGCTAGTATTTTATTACTTTTTAGCCAAATTTATCGCGTATCTACTCACTCGCCGTAACAAAGGCTTTTAACGTTGACCACTCAATCACCAGAATGCGTTATCTTGTTACATGGCTTGGCAAGAAGTGCATATTCAATGAAAAAATTAGCTACAGCATTAGAACGTGCAGGCTATTTGACTATTAATGCGAATTATCCTTCAACTAAATATCACATCGAAAAACTCGCAGAAGAGGCGATTACTAAGGCTCTAGCGGTCTGCCCAAAAGAGGCCAAAATTAATTTTGTTACCCATTCAATGGGCGGTATTTTAGTACGGCAGTTTTTAAGTAATAACGCTATCAAAAATATGGGCCGCGTAGTGATGTTAGGACCACCCAATAAAGGATCTCAAGTAGTTGACAGACTAAGGAATATTTTTGGATTCAAATTGATCAATGGACCTGCGGGTCTACAACTAGATACCACTCAACAAAGTGTGCCAAATAGCCTCGGTCCTGTTGATTTTGAACTGGGCGTTATTGCTGGCATACGTAGCATTAATCCTATTCTTTCTTTAATGATAGCCAAACCGAATGACGGTAAAGTCTCGGTCGATAGTAGCAAGATTACGGGTATGACCGACCATATTGAACTAGCTGTAACACATTCATTTATGATGACTCATCAGACAGTTATTGCTCAAGTTATCTATTTTTTGGCACACGGCTTATTCAAAAAGGACGCAAATTAAATCTGGACACATTTTTACTACTTGCTCAGATTTAATTTGCGATTGCTTGATCTTTATAAAATAAATGTTAGATCTTTATAAATTAAATGTTAGATCTTTATAAATTCTGGGCAGCATATTGCAACATTTGATCGGCTGTCGAAATCGCTTTTGAATTCATTTCATAAGCACGTTGTGTTTCAATCATATTAATGAGCTCAGTCACCACGTTAACATTAGACGTTTCAAGCGCGCCACCAATAACCGAACCGAGTCCTGTAAGACCTGGCGTACCTGTAATGGGCGAGCCACTGGCACCTGACTCTTTAAATAGATTTTCACCAATAGGTTGTAAACCTGTTGGATTAACAAAGTCTGCTAATTCGACATTACCTACTACTGACGGTGATGTTTGACCTGATTGCAATACGCTTATCGCGCCATCGCTACCAATAGTGACACTCAAAGCATCTTCGGGAATAGTGACCGAAGGTTCTAATGGATAACCATTCGACATTACCATTTGACCTGTGGAATCGATTTGAAATGTTCCATCACGGGTATATGACAATGCGCCATCTGGCATCAAAACCTGAAAAAAACCACGACCTTGAATCGCCATATCCATGGCATTTCCTGTTTGCTGAACATTACCTTGGGTATGTATTTTTTCCGTCGCAACCGTTCTAACACCCGTACCAAGCATCAATCCTGATGGTAACTGAGTATTACTGGATGACTGTGCACCTGGTTGACGCACGGTTTGATAAAGTAAATCTTCAAACACTGCACGGTCTTGTTTAAAACCAGTGGTATTAACGTTTGCTAAGTTATTTGATATAACCGACATCCGCGTTTGTTGAGCATCGAGTCCTGTTTTGGCAATCCATAATGCTTGATTCATGGGATACCTCCTACCTTAATTTTGACGCGTTATTGCGTTCTTACTAGTTGAACTGCAACATGCGTGCCGAAGCTGCACCATTATCATCGGCAGACTTCATCATTTTGACTTGCATTTCATATTGTCGTTGCAATTCGATCATATTCACCAAGGCACTAACGGCATTGACATTACTACCTTCCAGCGTACCTGAGGCGACAGTAACTCCAGCATCTAATGGCGCATCACCGCCATCTTGCATACGCATTAAACCGTCACTGTCCTTAAACACATTATTCAGTTCTGGTTTGACCAATTTAATACGATCTAATACTGCTAAGGCATTGGCATCTCCACCAATAGGCCGAATAGTAATGGTGCCATCAGAGCCAATCTCAATTTTTTCGGCGGGTGGAATAGCAATTGGGCCGCCTTCGCCCATCACTGCTAAACCTGTGCTGGTTACTAACTGACCTGATGCGGTGATTTGTAAATCACCTGCGCGGGTATAGCCCTCTCGACCGTCTTTGCCTTGAACAGCCATAAAACCGTCACCTTGAATTGAAATATCTAATTCACGACCCGTCGATTGAACTGATCCTTGTTGATAATCAGTCGCAGGACGCTCACTCATAGAATAAACACGGCTGGGTAAACCTTCACCAAACACTGGCTGGCTGCGAAACTGTTCGAAATCAGCACGAAAACCTGTCGTATTGACATTGGCGAGGTTATTACTGTTCGCAGCTTGAGACATCATAGTCTGCTGAGCGGCATTCATAGAAATATAAAGCATGCGATCCATAATAAACTCCTCTTGTCAGATTAAATACCAACCATAATGATTTATGGCTGGCATTCATCTCAACGTGTGTCGAATTAAAACTCAACCTATGTGGTTTGGGTTTTAACCCAGTTCTGTCGGACTAAAGTCCGACCTACTAAAGAAAAATTAGTGTCGATTTAAAACTCGACCTACATTCTTCTTTTAATAATATTAACCTACGTAGCTTAGACTTCAGTCCAACGACTGCCACACGTAGGTCGGGTTTCAACCCGACAGTGTCAGACTAAAGTCTGACCTACTAACTTGGTTATAAATTAACGAATATTGATTATCGTCTGCGTAATGGTGTTGTTGGTTTCTATCGCTTTTGAGTTAGCTTGGAAATTACGTTGTGCTGTAATCAATCCAACTAATTCTTTGGTCAAGTCGACATTTGATGTTTCCAAAGCGCCTGACTGAATTTGACCAAAACTACCTGTGGCTGCTTCACCAGCAATAACAGGACCAGAATCTGTGGTTTCTTTCCACTGGGTATTACCGATTTTATTCAGTGCCTGAGCATTTGCAAATTTAGCTAGAGCAATTTTACCAATAGGTATTGCCTGGCCATTACTATACGTTGCGCGAATTAAGCCATCGTCACTGACATCCACACCGGTCAAACGTCCCGTAGGAAAGCCATTGACTGTTAATGCACCAACAGAAAAAGAACCGGAATTTTGAGTTGAACCATTTAGATTCAGCGCAACGGTTAAATCTGCTGCACCACTTGTTAACGCGGTACCTGGAGAGACCATTGCTAATGAAACAGGGTCAGTCGGTGTAACCGTGTCCAATGTTCCATCATTACTAAACTGAACAACCGTTGTACCACCCAGTTGAACTAACTGATTTGGGACTATACCTACTGCCGCAGGAGTGGAGGGTTGTTTAATATCATTAGCCGAGATGTAAACCTGCATCTTCCATTGATTATCAGTACCTGAAGGTGAGGCAACAGCTGCATCTACTTTTTGGTAATAGGTTGTAACGATATGCTCATTACCCAATGAGTCAAAGACCGTTGCTGAAGTAGAATTACTATAGGTTGAGGGATCAAACGGATCGATATTAACAACACTCGGCGCTATAGCATTAGCACCATCTGCTCCTGTTACTGTAGGAAATGCAGTCACTGCCGAATCAGTCGTGTTTCCATCAGCATCAGCATTGAAAGTCCCTACAGAAACGCTTGTTCCTGTACCTGTTTGAGCACTTGCAATTTGAATATTATTGCCACTCGGATTAGTAACGACGTAATTTGCACCTAAAGCGGTACCAAGATCACTAACTAAGCTGGCAAGATCACCCGAATAATCAGCAGAAAGAGTAACGGTTGTTGGATTTGTTCCATCTGTTACTTCAAAACTAACTTCTTCACTAGAAAAATTAGCCAATAAACTGCTCCCATCAAATGCGCCGGTACCAGATGTCGCAGCAGCAGCTGACGCGGTATTTGATATAGGATCAGCATTCGATGGTAAGTTAGTGGCAATTTTTAACTCTGTCGTGGACTCAGGAGCACCTTGTGACGAAGGTAATTGCAACGGCTTCGCGGCGCTCATACTAGTCGCCGAAATATTACCATTGGCATCAACGGGGAAGGTACGTAAAAAACTACCTTCACTATTCACCACAAAGCCATCTTTGTTGATGCCAAAAGCACCGGCTCTAGTGTAAGTAATCTCACCACTCTCTTGGGTTGGCGCCATCGCAAAGAAACCTTCACCACTGATCGCTAAATCGAGTGAGTTATCAGTGAACTCCAAGTTACCTTGATTAAACTGTTGGGCAACGTTTGATAACACAACCCCACTGCCGATTGCTGTCTTACCTGATGTACCAAATGCAGACACGGCGAACACATCACCAAACTCGGCGCGTGACGACTTAAAACCTGTAGTGCTTACATTGGCAATATTATTTGATTTTACATTGAGGTCGGCGGTAGCCGCATTCAATCCACTTAGTGCTGTACTAAAAGACATAGCAATGCCCTCCTTAAGTTATTTCTTGTGCTTCGCTAAATGGTACTGAACCAATACCACCCAAATTCAGGACCAAACCCTGCCCACCACTTCCCACTAAAACACTATCAACCTTCGCGACAGTTGCAGTTGCAAATGCGGTGTTAGCACCCTCAACTGTTCCGGTTGCTTTAAATTGATAGACGCCTGGTGTTAGCGCCTCACCATTATCACTGAGACCATCCCAGGTAAAATTGGTGTAGCCATCTGCAGAGCCCATTTCTATCGTTTTTACTGGCACACCATTTTCACTGTAAATCTGTACTTTCAAATCCGTCACAGGCTCAGCGACATTAATTTGACCTTTCAAGCCATTTTCAGCCGTCATATTACCAATGGATGATGGCACTAATACCGATCGCCCCACCAATACCGATCCTTGCAAAGCCTGATCGGATTGCATCGACTTAGCAAAGCCATCAAATGAGG
This sequence comes from Methylophagaceae bacterium, assembly GCA_047636295.1. GTDB lineage: Bacteria > Pseudomonadota > Gammaproteobacteria > Nitrosococcales > Methylophagaceae. Next base: position 5,212 of record JBLIKM010000029.1, on the reverse strand, counting down.
TTTGCAAATCACCAATTCCACTGACCGTACCAAATGCTGCAATCTGACTAAGATACTCACCACTATCCATAGGTTTCAGTGGATCTTGATTTTTCAACTGCGTCGTCATTAGTGACAGATAATCTTCCATCGCCAATGCACCTGAATCTTTCTGTTCTGCGTTGGTAGCTGCTCCTTTATTTAGGAAAGCATATGCGCCACTGTTGTCTATACCGTTAATTGCCATAATTCAAACTCCTATTGACCTAGCTGCAAAGTACGAAGCAGTAATTGCTTTGATGTATTCGCAATTTCGACATTGTTTTGATAAGAGCGTGACGCTGACATCATATTAGCCATTTCAGCAATGGGATCCACATTCGAATGGAACACATAGCCATCTTGATTCGCTAAGGGATGACTTGGGTTATATTCCTGCCGAACAGGCGCCTGACTTTCGACAATACCTCTCACCTGAACCCCACCTTGTTTATAGCCTTGCTGAGCATCATCTAGCACTGCCGCAAAAACAGGACTACGTGTGCGGTACACTTTATCTACACTACTGCTTACACTATCCGCATTCGCCAAATTACTGGCGGTTGTATTAAGCCGTAAAGACTGGGCACTCATGCCACTGCCAGCGATATCAAACACATTAAATAAAGACATTAGAACTTACTCCCCTCTAATTGCACTTAACAGACCACTGAATTTTCCACCTAGAAAATTCAAAGTTGCCTGATACTGAACAGAGTTCTGCATAAATTGTGCCTGTTCGATTTGTTCATCAACCGTATTACCATCGAGAGAATCTTGTACCGGAGTTCTATACTGCACTGCAGGCGATGCAAACTGACTGCTAGACACTTGAATATGATTAGAATGTGTGGTTTCCATGCCGGCCATTGATTGGCCGCTTGTCGCCATTTTCATGGCAGACTGAAAATCAATATCACGCGCTTTATAATTGGGTGTGTCGGCATTAACCATATTGGATGCAAGTAACTCTGTCCGCTGTGAGCGGACTCGTAACGCATCGGCATGAATACCTAAGGCGGTATCGAAGTTTATTGACATAACGTTCTCCTACTTATTTGTTGGTTAAAGATAAGCATAAAACACGCCAAAAATAATTATTGTTATTAATCATGACATTATGACTTACCGATCTTAGATGTCAAAAATATAACGGTGTGGCTTTACTAGCGGACTAGGAGTTTGTACTAGTAAGTAAAATCGTCGCGCAAAATAAAACAAGGCACCTTCCGGTGCCTTATTTTATTACTTACGACTAACGCTCACCAAAAAGTGAATGGCTTGACTAATAAGCAAGTCTCTCGACAAGGTGTTGATTATTTCGTGAATCAGAAATATTAAGAGTTACCTATAGGATATAACCTTAGATATTTCATCAACTATTAATACATCAATATTGCCTATATCTTATAGCTTTTTAATATCAATAAAATAAAGGAATAAAATGATATCTTGAACACGCTTTTCTACTGAGTCACTCAATCTACTACAAGCTCGTGGGTTGTCGGAGAGTCAGGTCTCTGGTTTCGCTTCACTATTAAAAGAAGCACAAGAACAACAAGGAAATAATATTTCTGCCAAAGAAGTACTAAATAATATGTCGAAAAGTGAATTACAGTTATTGCAAACAGCTACATCGCTTGCCGCCCCGATTAATGTTAAGTCATTGAGCAAAGAAGGTGCGATGAATTTATTGGCTCAACCAGACAATACTGGCCGTGTTGATCTAAATAATGATGGTATCGTTGAGGTAGGTGCCGCAAGAAATATGGTATTCCCACCCGTTAACGCACCTGCTTATGTAAAAGATGCGTGGGACAAATCAACAAAAAGTATGAGCTATTTTGATAAGGCGACACTGGAACTTAACCTACACCTTTCAATCTATGGGGTAGAAATAAATGGCATACCGACTAAACAAGCGCCTTCACCTGAAAAGCAATGGAGTGCTGACAATATTGTTGAATGGTTCGCAACACTCAGAAGTGGTTTAGAGCGTTCTGTCCAAGTAGATGGTTGGACTGGGCGCAATAAAGTTACGTAAAACGTTTATGATAAGTTTGAATCATTCCTAAATTAATAGAATGTAAAGGAAATAATCCCCGTAGTGGCGTATCTTTACGGGGATTATTTTAATAGCTTTGTCGAGTACCAAACTAATAAGTCCTCGCTTAGCCGAGAATAGTCTGCGATTCAAATCGATTCAGCATTTCGGCAACGAGTTTTCTAGGCAGCCATGCTTCACCAGAATGTACTGCTCGAACGGCTTTATCAATCTCTGCTTGCTGTTTTTTCAGAATATAACCCCGTGCTTTAAAACCTGAGTTTCTCAGCATGTCAAAAGTCGGTTCCTCATAGACTAGAATAAGACTTTGAGTAGTGGGGTAGTGTTTGCTTAAAAAATGACAAAGTATATCGCCATTCAAGTGCTCAGAATCTTGAGTAATGATAAAAATATCGGGATGCTGATGGCCCACTTGGGCAACAACATCATCTAAGTCGAATGGCTGAAGTTCTGTAAGCCATATATCAGATTGTTCTTCTAAAGCACGTTTCACCATATCTGAAATAGGGCTAAAAATAACTACGTTAATCATGCATACACTCGCAATATAGGGGCCAGTAACTGCCATTTTTGTTCCCAGCCTACTAGCGGAGATTGACGATAGCTCGTACGAACAAACTGTTGTAAATGACCCTCAACAACAATAAGCAATAAATTTGCTGTTTCATTAACAGGACGGCCGCCAGCTTGTGTTAGAGTCAATTCTCGTTCACGTAGAATTTGCCGAAATTGCGTTTCTAAACGTTCAAAAAATTGATTTACACGTTGGCGAAGTCGCTCAGTTTCCCCTGTTAACGCCGTACCAACAAGAATACTGCTAATGCCTGGGTTTTTAGCACTAAAGCCTAATAACAGAGTAATTATTTTTTCACATCTAGCGACTGCATTGTGCTCATTTTGTAGAATTTGACCGATCAAACGAAAAACAGTGTCTTCAGCAAACTCAATTAAACCTTCAAACATCCGTGCTTTACTTGGAAAGTGTCGATACAAGGCGGCCTCTGACACGCCCAAACCTTTTGCTAACTGCGCAGTAGTGATGCGCTCGCCCGGATTTTGCTCTAATTCGCGAGCCAAAGCTTCAAGAATAGCTAGTTTACGTGAGCTTTTCACTTCATCTCTACTTGGTTTTTCTTGCTCGCTCATTGCCAGCCTCCACGAATTAAGGTGCCGACACCTTCATTGGTAAACATTTCCAATAACACAGCATGTTGAACGCGGCCATCAATGATATGAGCAGTGGTTACACCCGCTTGTACCGCTTCTAAAGCACAGCCGATCTTCGGTAACATGCCACCATAAATGACGCCATCATCGATCAATTGATGGACTTGCTTAGCGTTCAGCCCTGTCAACAATTCGCCATTGGCATCCAATAATCCAGCCGTATTGGTCAATAAAATGAGTTTTTCAGCCTGTAATACTTCAGCAATTTTACCTGCGACCAAATCAGCATTAATATTAAATGATTGACCATCTTCCCCAACACCGATGGGCGCAATTACAGGTATAAAATCACTCTTAATTAACATATCGATCACACTGGTATCAATACTTTTAACTTTTCCAACATGACCTAAGTCGATCAATTCAGATACGTGGAAAGCAGGATCATCACTATTTTTAGAGACATGCAATTTTTCAGCGCAGATTAAATTACCATCTTTACCCGTCAGCCCTACTGCTCGACCGCCGTGCCTATTGATCAAATTAACAATGCTCTTATTAACCTGACCACCCAGTACCATTTCGACCACATCCATAGTCTCGCTATCAGTGACACGCATGCCATCGATAAACTCACTTTCCTTACCAATACGCTTCAGTAAATCACCAATTTGTGGCCCACCACCATGGACAATCACAGGGTTGATGCCTACTGCTTTTAATAACACTACATCGCGGGCAAAACTCTTTTTTAATGCTTCATCAATCATGGCATTACCACCATATTTAATGACTAGGGTTTTGCCTGAAAATCGCTGAATGTAAGGAAGCGCTTCAGTTAGAACCTGAGCAATATGCGATGCCCGCTGGGTATTAAGACTCATGATTTACTTGGTATCCTTTAGTGTTAAACCTGATTTTTTTTCTGAGGCTAACGATAATGATTGCTCTGGAGCCGAAGATATTGGCTCATCCAAAGGCAATAATAATGCCTTTGCTGGAAATGAAATGTCCAATGTTGGTTTAATTAACAACATTTGATGTTTAAATCGCTCCTGAATATGAGATAAATCTGCTTCAGTATCACCCTCAAATCGCATAGTAAGACCAGGCACGGTGTTTGATGCGCGTACCAAACCCCAACCATTAATATAGTCAGCACGTAAACCATCCATAGTGGTTACTTGTGCATTTGGGAAATGACCTTCTTGTTGAATTTGAGCAATAAATTGTTTACATTCTGTTGCATCCATTGCTAATAAAATTTCCGGCGTACTTTTTCTATTAGGTAATGCCGAAAATATTTCTGTTGGCGTGCGCTCTAAAGGATCTTGACATAATAGCTCTAGCAAACGGGCCGCCGCATACATGCCATCATCAAAACCGTACCAACGTTCTTTGAAAAAGATATGCCCACTTAATTCACCTGCGAGTTGTGCATCCATTTCCAACATCTTATTTTTGATCACAGAATGACCCGATTGCCACATAACAGCTTCACCACCAGCTCGCGAAATTTCTTCTCCCAATAAATTGCTACTTTTTACATCGTAAATAATAACGGCGCCCGGCATCCGCAACAATACATCTTGTGCAAACATCATCATCATTCGGTCTGGGAAAATAGTATTGCCCATCGTATCAACTACACCCAAACGATCACCATCACCATCAAATGCGATACCTAACTCAGCATCATGCTGTTCAACGGCTTTCACTAGATCTTGCAAGTTATCAGGTTGGCTAGGATCAGGGTGATGATTTGGAAAAGCACCATCAACCTCACAAAATAGCTCAGTAACGTCACAGCCTAACGCCCGAAATAATTTAGGCGCAATGCTACCAGCCACACCATTACCACAGTCAATCACGATTTTTATAGGACGTGATATCTGAACATCATTGGCGATTCTTTGTATATAATCATCGGTCACAGCGGCGTTGTGGTGAATGCCTTGTCCT
>JBLIKM010000028.1:0-11380 GCA_047636295.1 Methylophagaceae bacterium | reverse complement strand
TTACTACGCCGCATTTAATCGTCAAGATATGGATACTTTCTTAGCCATGTTAACGGATGATGTAATTCACGACATTAACCAAGACGCACGTGAAGTGGGTAAGGGAATGTTCTCAAAATTCATGGATCGCATGAATGCACATTATAAAGAAGAAATTGTCGATATTTCAATTACAAGCAACGAGGCGGGCGATCGTGCTGCTGTTGAATTTAGAGTGTTAGGTCAATATTTATCTACTGATGAAGGATTACCAGAAGCCAACGGCCAAAAATATAACTTAGCAGCAGGTGCCTTTTTCGATATTCGCGATGGCAAAGTGGCACGCGTAACAAACTATTACAATCTTGAAGACTGGACAACTCAAGTTGTAGGCTAGATAGAACCATGCTGACATTAAAACGTTTATCTGGAGAACAATTAGTTCGCTATATACCTGAACTCGCACAATTGCGAATCCAGGTTTTTCGCGATTTCCCCTATTTATACGATGGCGATCTCGCTTACGAAGAAAAATATCTACAAACCTATATTGAGGCACTCGATAGCGTGATTGTATTAGCATTTGATGGCGATACAGTCGTCGGGGCCTCAACGGGTATACCGCTTAAATACGAAACGTCTGAAGTGACGCAACCATTTATCGATGCTGGTTATAATGTTGATAAAGTATTTTATTGTGGTGAGTCAGTGCTTATTTCAAGCTATCGTGGTCAAGGAGCTGGTGTTGCCTTTTTTGAACATCGCGAAGCCCATGCGAGTGAAATAGGTGGCTTTGATTATTCATGTTTTTGTGGTGTGCAACGCCCTGAAGATCATCCTGCTCGTCCGGCAGACTTTGTATCTTTAGATGAATTCTGGCGTAAACGTGGCTATGAAAAGCATACTGAACTCAATACAACGTTTAGTTGGAAAGAGCTCACTCAACAAGATGAATCGCCTAAACCAATGACCTTTTGGATGAAAAACCTGTAATGACAAAAGTAAAAGTAGCAGTGGCTCAATATGATATTAGCTTTTTTACACAATGGTCAGATTTTGCTGACAAGTTGACGCGTTGGGTTAATTTAGCCGCTAGTCATCAAGCTAAGTTATTGGTGCTTCCAGAATATGGCAGCATGGAGTTGGCTTCGTTATTTGGTGAAAAAATATATCAAGATCTCAATGGTCAATTACAAGCTATGCAAACTGTTTATCCACAATGGCAAGCACTGCATAAAGAATTAGCTCATCAATTTGATGTGATGATTTTAAGTGCCTCTTATCCTGTATTACAGGACGATGGCTCATTCCGTAATAGGGCAAATTTATATGGCCTCGAAGGTTTAATTGGTTTTCAAGATAAACTCATCATGACGCGCTTTGAAAATGAACAATGGTTGGTCAAAGCAGGAAATGACATCAAAGTCTTTGATACCGATATCGGTAAAATTGGCATCAATATTTGTTATGACGCAGAGTTCCCGTTAATTGCTCGTCAGCAAGTGGCCGCAGGCGCAGATCTGATATTAGTACCTAGTTGTACTGATACAGAAGCTGGTTTTCATCGCGTACGTATTGGTTCTCAGGCACGTGCGTTAGAAAACCAATGTTATGTTATTCAATCTCCTACTTTTGGTAACGCTGCATGGTCAGAAGCCGTCGACGTGAATACTGGAAGAGCCAGTATTTATACTCCAGTGGATTATGGCTTTCCTGATAATGGCATTTTGGTTGAAGGGACAGATGATCGTGCCGAGTGGGTTTATGCCGACTTAGATTTGGCTGAAATTGCTCGCGTGCGTAAGGACGGTCAGGTCTTTAATTATCGTGATTGGGCGAAGCAAGAAAGCTTACTAACTTGATAAAAACAGCTAAAGTATAGGCGATATAAACTAGGCGGTCTGGGTTTCTACTCGGTTGCGTCCATTACTTTTTGCACGGTAAAGTGCCTTGTCAGCACGGGCGGTTAAGGTTTCAAGCGTGTCGTCACTGTAATACGAGGCGACGCCAAAACTTGCTGTTTGGCTACTTATCTTGTCAAAAGAATGGTTTGCAATTCCCGAACGTATTATTTCAGCAAATTGTACAGCACTGGTTATACTTGTTGATGGTACGACTATCAGAAACTCTTCTCCGCCCCAACGGCCAACCGTGTCTACTTTGCGAGTATTATCCCGTAATATTTGTGCAATCTGCTGAAGTACGATATCTCCCATTTGATGGCCATAAGAATCGTTGACGTTTTTGAAATGATCAATATCCAGCATAATGACGCTAAGAGGGGTTTTATAGCGCGATGCGCGTTGTATCTCTTTAAATAATTCGTCATCAAGTTTGACACGATTGTTAAGCTTGGTCAGGTAGTCAGATTGAGCTAGGTCCTCTATCCGTTTTTTGTCAGTGATATCCTCTGCAATCACACGGTAGCTGATATGTTTGCCATCGACATTATGAATAGACTCTATTGATACGAGCATCCAGTAGTCAGAACCGTCTTTTTTATAGCTTTTGACCTCACTATTCCAGACATTACCCTTGCTGATTGTCGACCATAGATTTTGAAATAAGTCAGAGTTCATCTCAAAATGATCCTTGATGTGGCGGCCTTGTCCTATCAACATAGCTTTACTGTAGCCTGAAATATGATAAAACGCCTTGCTCGCACTAGTTATGATTCCTTCTAAGTCAAATGTGAAAATAATGACGTGTTTATCCAACATAACGTGTTCTTCTTCCAGCTCTCTGGTCTTCTGCGTTAAGGCATGGCTTACCTTTTCAAGACTCAGATCGAAATAGGCGATCAGTAATGTGAGGAAGGTGGATGCAAATATAATATTTATGATCGATGTGTTAGTAAAGACTGCTGCTTCCCAAAGGTTATGGCTGTGGAGTATAAAGGCTAAAAAGTAGCCAAAAAATAATCCGCTTGTTATTAATCCTTTCTTGTAGCCGAGTAAAAATATGGCCACCGGAGGGAAGGTGGTGAGCCAATAGAGTGCATATTCATGATGTTCAACGATACCAATAAATGCGGCTAATAGGGCGCAGAGTAATAGTAAAATACCGTAGGACGTCATTGTTATATTAGAGGTTTTGTGGAAATAAACTAGAAGCACAATAAACAGTAGCAAAATAGCCAGTTCTATTGATGCCAACTTATGATTGTCGGTGACAATGAAGTTATAGATGCTGAAGAAAAATAAAGTAATTGAAATCAGAATGATAGAGGTGTTTACGATGTATGCGCGGCGAAACCGCGCATCATAGATTGAGAACTTAAAGTTGTTGCTAACAAACTGCTTCCACATGGATGCTCTTCTTAGGATATACATTGCGAATGCTTATTTTAGGCTATAAATTGATGTTGGACAGATTATTTATTATCCACTCAGGGTAGGGTAATATTGCAAATGTATACAAATATAAGTGCTTGGCTTGTCGCCGTCTGAGATAGCCGTTTTGCCAATTAGAATTATTACATTATTTAAGAGGGTAATCGCTGCTGAGGGCCTTGGTCGTCTATAATAGCCTTTATCAACGTTGCTTCCGATATATTAAACTGTAATTCAAGCTGAAGTCGTTAAGCTGATGTATTAAGTTTGGTGCGTGGGCGATTATTTGCTTTAATCTCAAATGCTATTCTAAGGAATTAGGCGGCAGTAAATTAAAGTGTTCAACGGTGTATCATGCTTGCTTTAAAATGACAGCGTTCAGGTGAGATTTCATGGTTTAATGTTTATTGCTTATTTGTCTCTTTGCCCCGCTTAAAAATCGACATGAATATCTAAAGTATACTAAATCCCATATAACATCTATGGGTGAAGGTTTAGCCAACACAGTATAAAATATGGCGATAATTATTCACTCCCACTGCGAGCTCACCCGCAACCTTAAGGAAACAATATGCTAAACCAGGCACAAATCGAACAAATCATTAACGATTATCAAGACCCATCTGCATTGATGACCTTTGGCGATTCCAAAGCAAGAGTAGTGGTTAAGATTGAAGGAAATAGTGTCAATGTAGCTATTACCTTGGGTTACCCAGTCAAGGGCTATATTAGCAGTCTACAAACGGGCTTAGTTGCCGAATTAAAACAACAAACAGAATCAGATGATGTAACGGTTGTAATTGATTGGAAAGTCACTAAACATAAAGTACAGCAAGGTATAAAAGGCGTGGCTAGTGTTAAAAATATTATTGCTGTGGCCTCTGGAAAAGGTGGCGTTGGTAAATCAACCACATCAGTCAATCTAGCGCTAGCCCTTGCGGCAGACGGTGCTAAGGTCGGTATTTTAGATGCCGATATCTATGGTCCAAGTCAGCCAAGAATGTTGGGAACATCACAGCGACCAGAATCCACTGATGGTAAACGCATCGAACCTATCGTAAGCTATGGTCTGCAATGTATGTCGATTGGCTTCTTGATCGATGAAGAAGAACCGATGATTTGGCGTGGTCCAATGGTGACTCAAGCCTTGGAACAAATGCTGAATGATACCAACTGGAGTGAACTCGACTATTTAGTGGTCGATCTACCACCTGGTACTGGCGATATTCAACTAACCTTGTCGCAAAAAGTGCCGGTAAGTGGCGCGGTTATCGTTACAACACCACAAGATATTGCTTTATTAGATGCTCGAAAAGCATTAAAAATGTTTGAAAAAGTCAACGTGTCTGTCATGGGCGTGATTGAAAATATGAGTACGCATATCTGCAGTAGCTGTGGCAACGAAGAACATATCTTTGGTGCAGGTGGTGGCGAAAAAATGGCTAAACAGTACGGCGTTGATTTACTGGGTGAATTACCGTTAGATATTAAAATTCGTGAAGATGCGGACGGTGGCCATCCTACAGTGGTGAATGACCCGGATGGTTCAATTGGTATGGCTTATCGTACCATTGCCCGTCGTTTAGCGGCCCGTTTAGCCAAACAAGGCAAAGATTATACGTCATCATTTCCAAATATCGTGATGAAAAACGATTAATCACGTTATCATTAAGGTTATTAATATTTAAAGCGATTCAACTATGAGCATAAAGTCAGATAAATGGATACGCCGAATGGCGCAACAACACGGCATGATAAGCCCTTTTGAAGCGGGTCAAGTTCGAGAAGGCGAGAATGGGAAAATGATTTCTTATGGCACATCAAGTTATGGTTACGATGTCCGCTGTTCGACGGAGTTTAAAATCTTTACCAATATCAATTCAGCCATTGTTGATCCAAAAAACTTTGATGAAGCTAGTTTTGTTGATGTTAATTCAGATGTTTGTATCATTCCACCCAATTCATTTGCTTTAGCACGGACAATTGAAACCTTTAAAATTCCACGCAATGTATTAACTATCTGTTTAGGTAAGTCGACCTATGCACGCTGCGGAATTATTGTTAATGTCACCCCACTTGAACCTGAGTGGGAAGGGCATGTGACCTTAGAATTTTCTAACACGACGACCTTACCGGCAAAGATATATGCCAACGAAGGGGTTGCACAGATGTTATTTTTTGAGTCTGACGAAGAGTGTGAAACGTCTTATGCCGATCGTGCAGGAAAATATCAGGGACAACATGGTGTAACATTACCTAAGTCTTAAATAGGAAATGAGGGCCATGACATTATATTTGCCATTTTCGCGATTCGTAAAACTACTTTTAATGGCGTTATTGTTAGTCGCATGTAGTAATGAACGTGCTTCAGATGAACAATGGGCTCATAGTAATTTAAGTAGCTATGCAGCCGTATTTTCACCTGATGGTCAATATGTCTTAGTGGGTGATACTGATGCGCCCGCCAGATTATGGGATATTGAAGCCAATGAAGTGGTTTATAGCTGGCAAAATAATGACGAAGTTGGAACGACTACTGCCGTAGGATTTTCTGCTGATGGCAAAGTCGCTGCAACGTCTGAACAAGATGTCATTGTATTATGGGAAGTGGCAACGGGGGAACCTATGTTGCGGTTGAGCTTTCCCGTTAAGATTAAGGCACTTGCTTTGTCACAACACGGCGATTATTTATTGCTAGCGCTATATGACCGCACTGCTGTTTATTTTGATGTTATTGAAAATCGTGTATTACAAATCTTAGAGCACGATGGCAAAGCAGTTAATTCACCGATTAATCAACTTATAAATGCCGTTGCGATATCGCCTAGTGGTAAATATGCTTTAACGGGTGGGGATGACCAAACAGCGCGATTATGGAAGCTTGAAACGGGGGAACAAATCCGCAGCTGGAAACATGAAAACTTGGTCAATATTGTGGGATTTTATCCCAAAGGTGGTTTTGTATTAACGGGTGCTGCTAATGGCCAAACTCATTTTTGGAATATGATTACAGGCGAAGAACAATACACCTTACGCACGTCGCTATGGCCTAAAGAGTTACCGTTGCCAAATTTTCCCTCATTTAAAACCACCATTTCGGCCATTGATTTTTCACCGGACAATGCCTATTTAGTAACAGGCCATCCATCACAAAAAATGTGTTTATGGACGGTGGCAACAGGCGATAAAATAAATTGCTGGAAAGTAGCTAGAAAGCATGCATTACGGCCAGGTGTAGTAATACAAGCGGTTGCTTTTTCACCTGATGGTAAGGCTATTTACAGTGAATCTGGAAATGGTATTGGTCAAAAATGGTTGCTCAAATAAATGTATAAACTAGTATTTTTTGTACCTGAAAGCCATAAAGAAAGTGTAAAACAGGCTGTTTTTGCACAAGGTGCGGGGCGTTATCAAAATTATGACTGTTGCTCATGGGAAACCCTAGGTACAGGACAATTTAAACCATTGTCAGGTAGCCAGCCTTTCATTGGTGAGCAAGACAAAGTTGAAACAGTCGTTGAATACCGAGTAGAAATGCTGTGTGCTGAAGATGAAATTAACGCTATTTTACAAGCACTGATCCACAGTCATCCCTATGAAATGCCTGCTTATGAAGTCTGGTCAATTAAAACACTGGACGATTTTTAACCCTACAGAGTTGTTGTTATGTCATCACTACATGCTATGCCTAAAGAAACCTTCTTAGCTGATTATAAAGTACCGAATTTTTTGATTGATACGGTACATTTAACCTTTGATATAGATGCGTCGACGACACGCGTTCGAAGTGTGTTGACGATGCGTAAAAATCCGCAATCTGAACAAGAAAACACGGATTGTGTATTAGACGGTGAGCATCTTGAATTAGTGTCGATTAAGCTGGATAGTCGGCCATTACAAGGCAATGAATATCAGCGTAGTGACAACTCTTTATTATTATCATCGTTACCAGACAGGTTTGAGTTAGAAATTGAAACCCTGATACAACCTGATCAAAATACCGCATTAGAAGGTCTTTATCATTCGGGTTCATTGTTATGCACTCAATGTGAAGCGGAAGGTTTTAGACGTATCACCTACTATATGGATCGCCCCGATGTAATGGCCATATTTACTGTTTCTATTGTTGGCGATAAGCAGCAATGGCCAATCATGTTGTCTAACGGCAATATGGAGGAGCAAGGACAGTTTGATGATGGTCGCCATTGGACTCGCTGGCACGATCCTCACCCTAAACCAAGTTATTTGTTTGCTTTAGTGGCGGGTGATTTATATTGTCAACAAGATAGTTTTAAGACAATGTCAGGTCGTGATGTCAGCCTACAGATTTATGTCGATCATGAAAATAGTCACAAATGTGATCATGCCTTAATGTCGTTAAAAAAAGCAATGTTATGGGATGAAGAAACCTACGGCCGTGAATATGATTTAGATGTCTTTATGATCGTTGCAGTCAATGATTTCAATATGGGGGCGATGGAAAATAAGGGGTTGAATATCTTTAATTCATCGTGTGTTTTAGCTAGCCCAGAAACAGCGACTGATGCAGATTACTATCGAATTCAAGGTGTTGTTGGTCATGAATATTTTCATAATTGGTCTGGTAACCGAGTTACATGTCGAGATTGGTTTCAACTAAGTTTGAAAGAAGGTTTTACCGTTTTACGCGATCAGCAATTTAGCGGTGATATGAACTCAGAAGCCGTGCAACGGATTGATGATGTAAACCAATTACGTATCATGCAGTTTGCTGAAGATGCGGGCCCAATGGCGCATCCCGTTCGACCGGCCTCATTTATTGAAATCAGTAACTTTTATACCGTCACTATTTATGAAAAAGGTGCTCAAGTGGTTGGTATGATCAAAACCATTGTGGGTGCTGAAGGCTTTAGAAAAGGTACTGACTTATATTTCCAACGCCATGATGGTCAAGCCGTTACCACTGATGACTTTGTTAAAGCGATTGAAGATGCTAATAATGTTGATTTAAATCAATTTAAACGGTGGTATTCACAAGCAGGTACGCCAGTGCTGACAATTGAAACGCAATATAATGAGCTACTACAAACCTATACTTTAATTGTGAATCAATACTGCCCAGCAACACCGGGTCAAGACAAAAAACAACCTCTATATATTCCATTAGCGGTCGGTTTATTGAATAAAAATGGTGAGGCGATACCTTTGCAACTTGAGGGTGAAGACACTGCCAGTGAGCAAGATACTAAAGTGTTGGACATTACTGAGCAGCAACAGACATTCATTTTTATGAGTGTCCAGGCTGAGCCTATCCCTTCGTTGCTCCGTGGTTTTTCTGCTCCAGTAAAAATAACTATGGCACGTAGCGACGCTGATCTAGCATTTTTAATGGCTAATGATAGTGATAGCTTCAATCGTTGGGATGCAGGGCAAACATGGTTAATTAATGTGTTATTAAGTTTGATTAATGACGTTCAGCACCAACGCCATTTAGGATTGCCAGAAGGACTGATTGAACAATTTAGTAATGTGTTAACAGATGAGGATATCGATCCAGCATTGATTGCCAAAATGTTAACGATCCCGAGTGAAAATTATCTTGCCGCACAGATGGCTATAGCAGATGTGGATGCCATTCATACTGCTCGTGAGTTTTTGAAAAAGAGTATTGCTACCGGTCTAAAACAGCAGTTTAGTGACATTTATCAACGTCATAATGCAAGAGCAAAATATCAGTTCAATGCGGTAGATATGGCTAAGCGTAGTCTTAAAAACATGTGTTTAAGCTACTTGATGACCGCGGAAGATCCTATGCAAACCCAACGCTGTCTTAAACAGATGAAACAGTCTGACAATATGACCGATAGATTAACGGGTTTAGTTTTATTATCTGAGCAATCTGGCCCAGAAAAAGAACATGCATTACGCGCCTTTTATGAGCAATGGAAACATGACCGCTTGGTAGTCGATAAATGGTTAACAGTGCAAGCACAATCCACATTACCAGGAACGTTAATACGCGTTAAAGGCTTGATGAAACATCCTGCTTTCAGTATTAAAAACCCTAATAACGTACGCGCGTTAATTGGCCAGTTTTGTCGGAATAACCCGATTAATTTTCATGCTAAAGACGGTTCAGGCTATCAGTTTCTAGCTGAGCAGATAGTGGTGTTAAATAAACTTAATCCGCAAGTGGCGGCAAGAATGTTGGGTGCTTTTAACTCATGGCGACAATATGATGCAACGCGTCAAGCTATGATGAAACAAGTCTTAAAAGATATTGCTAGCCAAGATGATTTATCGTCTGATGTATATGAAGTTGTGACTAAATATTTAGCGGAGTTATAGACATTATGGCACTATTTACGCTCGATCCTAGATTACAAAAAGAGTCGCTATATCTTGCTGAATTTTCATTATGTAAAGTGATTTTGATGAATGATGCACGCTATCCATGGGTGATCTTAGTACCCAAAATTACCGGTTTAACGGAGATTTTTCAACTGGACGATGCGGGACAGCAGCAACTTATGGTTGAATCAAACTTTGTCGCCAGCAAATTAAAAGAGGTGGTTCAGGCAGATAAAATGAATGTTGCTGCTTTGGGTAATGTGGTATCACAACTGCATGTTCATCATGTCGCTCGATTTATACAAGATGATACATGGCCTGCACCTGTGTGGGGAAAAGGGCAGGCAATAGCCTATACTCAAACTGAGTCTGATGCTGTCATTGCACTGTTGAGGTCTGAATTTAAAAGTATGATGCAAGATGGCTAATGCGTTGCGTTTTTACCTTAACATCGGGCGAGAAGAAGCGTTACGTTATTACCAAGGGACGGCACGGGTTGTTATTGTCACGGCCACTGATGGACAGAAATTACAATTCCCAGCACAACACATAAGGCCGTTTATTGACCAAAAAGGTATTTCAGGCCAATTTAGTATTGAGTTTGATCATAACAATAAACTAATTGGCTTAAAGCGAATTTAAACGTGGGTTTGTAAAATAAAGCCAATGCACGAGAACTGAAGAAGGTGTATAGCTACACTCATTTTAAAATGGGTGGCTTATCAAGAAAGTAGGGTTGCGGCTTACCGATATAATAACCTTGGGCATAATCAACACCAAAGGCATGTAATAAAGCCAATGTTTCTGCATTTTCAACAAACTCGGCAACGGTCTTTTTACCCATACCTCTGGCAACATCAACCAGTGCTTTTACAAACAGTTGGTCATCAGGATTTTCAGCTAAGTTGGTAATAAAAGAACCATCTATTTTTACGATGTCGACCGGTAACTCACGCATATAGCGGAATGAAGCAAATCCAGTACCAAAATCATCTAAAGAGAAACGACAGCCAAGTTGATTTAATTGCACCATCAGTTGTTTGGCTTGAATAATGTCTGCTACCGCCGCTGTTTCTGTCAGTTCAAAAATCAAACTTTCTGGATTAACATTGCTGTCATCTAATAAGCGCTTAACTAAAGGAAACAGGAGCTTGTCATCGACCGCGTGCCCAGAAAGATTGATCGATAAAGATGTTTCTAATCCCTTCGCATCAAGTTCTGCTTGTTTGTATATACCATGCTGTAAAACTAGGTGATCAATACCGTTTATTAGCCCAGTGTCTTCAGCAACCTGAATAAATGTGAACGGCGGATGAATCGTACCATCAGCATCTTGCATGCGTATCAACATTTCGTAATGACTCACAGTACGTTTGCGAATATTCATAATCGGTTGATAATAAAAAATGAAACGATTATTTTCTAAGGCATCGACAATCTTTTGTTTCCACAGAACACGCGTTTCAAGTTGACTCCGTGCTTCATCATCAATATGAAATTGATGCCATGTGTTTTTGCCAATTGCTTTTGCTTGATACATCGCGAGATCGGCATTACTTATTAGTTCATCAATCGACAAATTCGCAAGCGGGAATTCCAGTAGACCTATGCTACAAGTGAGTTTGAAGCGAATATTATTGAATGTAATATTCATGATTGCTAATTCAGCTGCTATTTTTTCTGCTATTGATATAGCAGTAGCACTATCGATGTCAGGCAAAATAATGGCAAACTCATCA
>JBLIKM010000027.1:0-11447 GCA_047636295.1 Methylophagaceae bacterium | reverse complement strand
TAGCAATAAAAGCGACGGCAATCCCTGCACCCAGTGATGAAGGATCGGCAAGGTTACCCATGACATGAATCAAGCCTAAAACCGCACCAATAATACCAATCGTAGGTGAGTAACCCCCCATTGCTTCAAAGACTTTTGCTGATTGCAGATCATTGTGTTCTTGTATGTCTAAATCATTTTCTAACACATCACGAATCATATCGGATGTGCCACCATCAGCGATAAGTTGTAAGCCTTTTTGTGTGAACAGGTTATCTTCAAACTCAGCAGCTGATTCTAGCCTAAAAAGTCCTTCTTTTCGTGCGATTTGATTCCATGCGAGTATTTTATCGAGAGTTTCTTCTGGCGAGTATTTTGGTGGAAAAAAAATCCAACGCAGCATTTTTAGTGCGCGAATGAAAGTGTGCAATGGGGTTTCTAACATTACTGCCCCCAGTGTGCCACCTAAAACAATTAATAGGGCAACAGCATTCATGATGCTATCAATGTGACCACCCTCAAGGTATTGACCACCTAGAATGGCGCCAAAACCTATTAAAAGACCTAGAACACTTAGGATATCCATCCTATCTTAATTCCGCTAAATG
Source organism: Methylophagaceae bacterium (assembly GCA_047636295.1). Classification (GTDB taxonomy): domain Bacteria; phylum Pseudomonadota; class Gammaproteobacteria; order Nitrosococcales; family Methylophagaceae. The sequence goes on along the minus strand of JBLIKM010000027.1, from coordinate 10,860 downwards.
GTGACCGATATCATTTACACTAAGTATTTTATCAGTCAAACCCGCTTTAGCAATGGCCATAGGCATACCATATATCGTACTGCTTTGTTGATCTTGAGCCCATATTGTTGCCCCTAATGGTCGTAATTTCCTACATGCTTCGCGACCATCAGCGCCCATTCCTGTCAAGATGATGACAAGTGTTTCAGCAGGACAAACCGGTATGAGTGATTCCAATGTTAAATCGATAGAAGGTTTATATGTTTGGCCTGATTGGCTAGCTTGAATTTCGATAACGGGGCGACTCTTTGTACCCTTAATAAACATCTGCATGCCGCCTGGTGCGAGATACGCTGTTGCTGGCAATAGCTTATCGCCATCAACAGCTTGCTTAACAGTGATTTTACATTGTGCATCGAGCCTCTGTGCAAACGAAGGGGTGAATGTGGCAGGCATATGTTGTATCAACAAGATAGGATGAGGAAAGTCTGAAGGTAATTGGCTTAATACTTGTTGTAAGGCAACGGGACCGCCTGTTGATGTGCCAATGGCAACTAAACGAATAGTCGCATTAGTTGTGCGATTAGCTGCGGGTGAGTATGACGGCCGAGCAGTGTGCAAAATAGATGACGCTTTGGCCACTGCTAAAATATTAGTATGTGAATGTGAAGCTAAGTCATGAAGCCGTTGGCATAATAGCTGATGTGCCACATTAGTATCGCCAGACATATCCTGAAAACGTTTTGGCAGATAATCAACTGCCCCCGCATCTAATGCTTCAAGTGTAGATTTTGCACCTTCCGTCGTCCATGTAGATAACATGAGTATCGGAGTCGGATGTTTTGCCATTATTTCGCGAACAGCGCTAATGCCGTCCATTACCGGCATTTCAATATCCATGCTAATAACATCGGGCTTTATAAGGGCGACTTGGGTAACGGCTTCCAAGCCATTACCTGCCATACCGACTACCTCTAAACGAGGATCTCGGGCGATTATTTCAGATAGCCGTCTGCGAAAGAAACCTGAATCATCAACAATCAGTACGCGAACTGGTGGCATAACATCCTTTAATAGCCTCGATTTGCATAGGCATTCATTAATTCAGGGAAGTCAATAATAAGCGCGATACGTCCATCACCAGTAATTGTTGCACCAGCTAAACCTTTAGTACCTTGTAGGAGAGCACCTAATGGCTTTATTACCACTTCTTCTTGACCAATTAATTGATCTACTACAAAGCCTACACGCTGCGTGCCTACGTTGACAATAACAACATGTTCGATCTCAGGTTTAACGAATGGTTGAAACGAGCTTGCGAGCCATTTTCTTAAAAAGAATAAGGGTAGTGCTTTTTTACGCACCATGATGGTTTTTTGACCATCAACCATATGGGTCTTGCTTACGTCCAAATGGAATATTTCATTGACACTAACGAGTGGAAAAGCAAAAATTTGGTCGCCTAGCATGACCATTAATGTCGGCATTATTGCCAACGTTAATGGCACCTTAATCGATAGAGTTGTACCAATACCCACCTGAGACTTAATATCAATCACACCATTAAGCTTGGAAATGCTGGTCTTGACGACATCCATTCCTACGCCACGACCTGAGATATCTGAGATATTCGCTTTCATCGAAAAGCCAGGTGAGAAGATCAATGCAAAACATTCAGAATCAGTAAGACGTGAGGCGCTTTCGTCATCCATCATGTCTTTTTCTACCGCTTTTTGACGCAAAATATCAGCATCCATACCTGCACCGTCATCAGAAATAGTGAGCAAAATATGATCGCCTTCTTGTGCTGCAGCAAGTACGATTAGACCTTGACGTGGTTTGCCTGCTTTTTCACGGACATCGGGCATTTCTACCCCATGATCAACTGCATTCCTGACTAAATGTACTAAGGGATCAGCCAGTGCTTCAACTAAGTTTTTGTCTAAATCAGTTTCTTCGCCGCGCAGTTCCAGATTTATGTCTTTTTTCAAACTTCGCGCTAAATCACGAACAACGCGTGGAAAGCGACCAAACACCTTTTTGATCGGTTGCATACGGGTTTTCATTACGGCATTTTGTAAATCAGCGGTAACGACGGCGAGATTATTTACCGCTTTTGCCATTTCTTCATTTTCAAAGGTTGCTTCTAAAGTACTTATACGATTACGCACCAGTACTAATTCGCCCACCATATTCATGATTTCATCTAAACGAGCAGTATCAACGCGGATACTTGTTTCCGCTTGTTTAGCGGCAGCGGCAGGTTTTGCCGCTGCCGCTAATGGGGCAACTACTGCTTTAGGTGGTGGCGCGATGATTTCTTCTGCAGGTACAGCAATGGGAGTGGTCGCTTCAATAATAGGTTGTTGAGTAGCAGTAGCCGACTTGTTTTTACCTTGTAGTTCATCGAGTAACGCTTCGAATTCTTGTTCAGTAATATCGTCATTACTTTTAGCAGTGGCAGTAGGTTCTGGGCTGATGGCGGCCACACCAGGGGCGCCATCACCATGTAATTGATTTAATAATGCTTCAAACTCTTCATCCGTAATATCGTCATTATCAGTAGTTTCATTAGTGGTCAATGCTGCAGCGACAGGAGCTGTGACAGCTGGTTCTGGAATGACAGGTGCTACTGTAGCAGGAGTAAGGTAGCTGGCAAGTTGGGCTAAAATAGCGGGATCGGCTGGGCTAGGATATTCGCCTGATTTAGTCTCTGTAAACATATGATTAAGAATGTCGAGCACTTTGAGAAAGGTATCCATCATTTCGGCATCAACTGCACGATCACCCTGACGCAAAATGTTAAATACATCTTCACCCTTATGGCATAAGGCGACCATAGCATCTAAGCTTAAAAATCCTGCACCACCTTTGATAGTGTGAAAACCACGGAAAATAGAATTTAACAGATCACTATTTTCTGGTTGCGTTTCTAGTGCAACGAGCTGTTCATTTAAGCTTTCTAAGATCTCATCTGCTTCAACTAAAAAATCTTGGAGTATCTCATCTTCACTGTCTAATGCCATCTTACTTATCCTTTAGAAGCCTAGACTTGATAACAAATCATCGACATCATCTTGATTATTGACTACATTTGGATTGTTTTCCACATTAATTTGCGGTCCTTCAGCTCTGGTAGGATCAACAGTCTTGTCTTCTTTTTTATGTTCGAGATGCCTGCCAGAAACTTTGATTAAGCGCACCAAATTATCTTCTACCTCTTCTACTAAGGTAATCACTTGGCGGATGACTTGTCCGGTCAAATCTTGAAAACCCTGTTCCATCATCATGTCAGTTAAATTGAGATGAATCTGGTCTGAATGTTGTTTTACTAGCGGCAAATAAGCTTCGATTTCTTTACTTAACTCACGAAACTCCGTTGCGTTCATTTCCCTCATGCGAAAACGATGCCAACTCTCATCAATTTTTTCAGCAGTTTCTTTAAGACTACTAGCAAGGGGGAGTGTTGCATCGATAAAACCCAAGGTTTTATGTGCGGCATCTTCAGTAGTCGTGATGACGTAATTTAGACGTTCACGTGTATTCGGCATCGCATTTTGAGTTAAATCAACTAAACGTGAATCTACATTAAAACTATTGAGTGACTCATGCAGCTCGCGTGTTAATTTTCCCACTTCAAGGAAAAGCTCACTTTCTTGGACTTGAGCGAGGACATTGAGTTGCTGTTGAATCTGTTGCTCATTATCAGATTCTAAAGCGCTGACTAAAGCGCGGGCCGCGGTAAGTTGTGCTGTTCTGGTGCTAGATTCCATGGTGTTGCCTTATGATTTATTTTGCCTCGATACGTTCAAATATCTTGTCAATTTTGTCTCTTAATGTGGTAGCAGTAAAGGGCTTTACGACATAACCATTAACGCCTGCCTGTGCAGCAACCATTATTTGTTCGCGTTTAGTTTCTGCGGTAACCATTAAAACGGGTATCGATGATAATTTTGCATCGGCACGAACGGCTTTCAGCAGATCAATGCCTTGCATACCCGGCATATTCCAATCTGTTACTAAAAAATCAATACCACCCGCTTGTAGGATAGGTAAGGCTGTTAAGCCATCATCGGCTTCAAGGGTGTTATTAAAACCTAATTCACGTAGTAGATTTTTTATAATTCGTCGCATGGTTGAAAAGTCATCTACGATAAGAATTTTCATGTTTTTGTCCAAGGGAGTGCCTCCAGTTTTTAATTTAACCAATCACTTAATTTAGATCGAAGTCGAATGACCGTTTGACTGTGGATCTGGCTTACACGAGATTCACTTACACCTAATACTTCACCAATTTCTTTTAAATTTAACTCTTCATTATAATATAAGCCCATTAATAAACATTCACGTTGAGGCAATGTTTTGATTGCCTCAGTCAATGCGGATTGAAATTCTTCCGACTGCAATGCATCAATGGGGCCTGATAATACCGCGGTTATCGGTTGAGCATGTGTTTCATCATTGTCAGAAAACTCATCGAGGCTGAATACTTGATGCCCAGCTGCATCATGAAGTTGCTGATAATATCTTTCAAGATCTAAGCCTAGGGCCTTAGCAATTTCGTTATCGTTTGCATGGCGGCCATGCTGTTGTTCTAATTTTTGCATGACAGCAGCAATTTCACGTGCTTTGCGGTGGACCGAACGAGGCGCCCAGTCATTACGCCGAACCTCATCTAACATTGCGCCACGAATTCGAATACCTGCGTAGGTTTCAAAACTAGCACCTTGAGTAGTATCGTAGTGTTGGGCGGCATCTAACAAGCCTATCATGCCACTTTGAATAAGATCATCTACATCAACGGTATGCGGTAAACGTGCAATAAGGTGATAGGCAATACGTTTGACTAAAACTGAGTGCTGTTCAACGATCTCAGCCATTGAATGTGTCAATGTGCTATTTTTGGCATACATCGAGAGGCCGTTCACTTTAGCTTAATTCCAAACTAGCTTGAATAAGACGTTCGACAAAAAATTCTATATTGCCACGTGGTTGTTTTCGCACTGGCCAAAACTCTATTTTTTTAGCTAAGTGGGTAAAAGCCACGGCAGATTTACTGCGCGGAAGGTAATCAACCACTGCACGTTGTTTTTTTACTGCACGACGTAAGTCTTCATCAAATGGCACGATACCCATAAAATCAAGATTAACCTCAAGGAAACGATCACATACCATGGATATTTTGTTAAATAATTCACGGCCTTCTTGAATCGTGCGACACATATTGGCAATGATATGAAAGCGGTTAACGTCATATTCACGGCTCAATAATTTAATGAAGGCATAAGCATCAGTAATAGATGCGGGTTCATCACAGACTACGACAATGACTTCTTGTGCAGCTCGGGTGAAGCTAACTACACTGTCTGTGATACCTGCAGCGCTATCAATTAGTAAAACATCGATATGCTGATCCATTTCACTAAAAGCCTGAATCATGCCGGCATGTTCAGCCGGACTGAGCTCGGCCATTTTTTGCACGCCCGATGCAGCAGGAATAATTTTGAGGCCTGCGGGACCTTCAACGATAATTTCAGCGAGCGTTTTACTACCATTTAAAACATGCTGTAAGTTATATTGTGGATGCAAACCTAACATGACATCAATATTTGCTAAACCTAAATCAGCATCAAGCAATAATACCTGTCTGCCCTGTGTAGCCAGAGCTACACCTAAATTCACCGTGATATTCGTTTTACCCACACCGCCTTTTCCGCTGGCGACTGCAATCACCTTAACTGGGCGTGGTGCTGCCGAGGTCATTTTTCGTAGACCATTAGCTTGATCAAGGGGTGAATCAGCCATAAGCGGCAAAACCTCCGTAGCTAGATAAGGTTTGTGGATCTAGCTGTTGTTGTTCATTATTCATCAAATCACTTGCCTGTTTTATCAACGTATTAGGACGGGCAAGACTAAGGTCTTCAGGTACTTGTTGACCATTACAGATATAGGCTAAAGGTAATTGATGGCGGATTAATGCCGATATCGCCCCCCCTAAGCTGCTAGCTTCATCTGTCTTAGTCAAAATGCATCCACTCAATTCTAAGTGAGAAAAGGAATTTATAATATCATTCAGACCGCTTGATTGTGTGGTTGCTGACAAAGTTAAGTAATTTTTTATTCTAGGTGACTGCTGTTTGAGCATGGCAAACTTTTCAGCCAGCTTCATATCACGCTGATTCATGCCCGCAGTATCTATCAAGACAAAGCGACGATCAAGGAAATCGTTCAATGACTCATTTAACTCCTGATGGGTTCTGGCAACACGAACAGGTACACCTAAAATACGGGCATAGGTGCGTAATTGTTCTTGCCCACCAATACGATAGCAGTCAGTAGTGATCAAAGCGACATTTTTTGCGCCATGTTTTAAAGCGCATCGTGCAGCAATTTTAGCCACAGTCGTTGTCTTGCCAACACCTGTTGGACCGACCAATGCGTAGACACCACCCTTGTTAATAATGTCATTATCTTGAATGCGGATTTGACTAGCTAATAGGCCTAAAGATTGTCGCCATGCAGATTCAAAATCATCCACTGGTTGCATTTTTGCGGTAATTTTTTTGGCTAAATCAACTTGGATGCCCATATGCATGTAACGTTGCAATAATTGCACTTGAGTTGGACTATTACGTTCCATGTCTTTCCATGTTAGATCAGAAAGTTGATTTTGTAACATATCTCTTAGCCCAGATATTTCCTTACGCATTTGTACTAGCGTCGGTTCTTGCGACCAAATATTTTGACTCGGTTGCGCTGCAATATCAACAGAGCGAGGTGGTATCGGCGTTGCCGAGGGATGGATTTCTACTTTAGTTGCAGGTGCTGGTTCAGGCGTAGAACGCCTGAATTCAGCTTCATCATAGTCGGTTGCGGCGACGATTTCGACACCGCCATCGACACGATTGTTAGATAAAATGACTGCGTCTGGGCCCATCACTTCACGCACTTCGCGAATGGCTTGACGAACATCTGCAGCTTGGAAACGTTTAATCTTCATAATATCAACCTTGGGGTTTAACGACCCACGTTAGCAACGATTCTAATTTGTTTGTTATCTGGTATTTCGTTGTATGACAATACATTTAAGCTTGGAATGGAGTGGCGAATAAAACGAGAAATCCAAGCGCGTAAACCCGCTTGTACCACCAGAATTGACGATTCTCCTGTCATCTCTTGGCGTTGAGCGGCCTCTTGTAAATTCTTATGCATTTTTTCTGCTAGTCCAGGTTCTAAACTTGCGCCACCTTCACCGGTAGCCTGTAGTGTCTGAAGCAATATTTGTTCCAACTCTGGATCTAAAGTGATAATCGGTAGATCTGACTTGATCCCATTGATATGCTGAACTATAGAATGGCTAAGTGCCATGCGGGCTGCAGCAGTTAAGGCCTCTGGATCAGGATTACGTGTAGCTTGTTCAGAAAGGGCTTCGGTAATCGTGCGTACATCACGAATAGGTATGTTTTCTTCGAGTAAATTTTGTAATACTTTTTGCACACTGCCTAATGGTAAGGTATCCGGCACCAATCCTTCTACTAGTTTAGGTGCTGTTTTAGCTAGATTATCAAGTAGTTGCTGAACTTCTTCTCTACCCAATAAATCTTGAGCATGTGATTGTAAAACCTTACTTAAATGGGTGGCGATGACAGTATCAACATCCACTACAGTATAGCCTTGGGCTTGAGCATGTTCTCTTTGATTTGGCTCAATCCAGACGGCCTCTAAGCCAAAGGCAGGATCTTTACTTTTTATTCCAGCCAATTCGCCAAAAACTTGACCTGGATTAATCGCCATCATCCGTTCGGGATGAATTTCAGCCTCGCCAAAGATGACACCAAATAAGGTAATCTGATAAGCGGTGGGTGCTAAATCTAAGTTGTCGCGAATATGAACTGGTGGTATTAAAAAACCCAATTCTTGTGATATCTTTTTTCGTATCCCCTTGATTCGATTCATTAACTGGCCACCTTGATTTTTATCAACGAGTGGAATGAGGCGGTAACCCACTTCTAGACCAATAGGATCAATAGGATTCAAATCATCCCAACTCAGATCACGTTGTTCTTTAGGGGTTTCGACGGGAGCATTTACTTCGGGTATGGCAGTGGCAGCTTTTTGACGTTGAATTAACAACCATGCCCCTAAACCACCGGAAACAGCAAGAATTAAGAAGGGTACATTCGGCATACCAGGAATAAGCCCCATAGCACCGATAATGGCAGAGGTGACAATTAAGGTTTTAGGATTTTTGAATAACTGATTAACCACTTCCGCACCCATATCTTCTTCTTTCGTAGTACGGGTAACCAATAATGCGGCGGCAGTCGATAATAATAAAGAAGGTATTTGTGCAACGAGGCCATCACCAATAGTCAGTAGGGTGTAGTTATGAGCGGCTTCAGCAAACGTTAAATCATGTTGGGCAACACCAATAATAAAACCACCGATGATGTTGATGAACAAAATTAAAATACCGGCGACCGCGTCACCACGAACAAATTTACTGGCACCATCCATTGAGCCGTAAAAATCAGATTCTTGCATAATTTCTTCGCGACGAGCGCGTGCTTGCTCTTGATCAATCAACCCTGCATTAAGATCAGCATCAATCGCCATTTGTTTACCTGGCATTGAGTCTAAGGTAAAACGGGCACTTACTTCGGCGATACGGGTAGCACCTTTAGTAACTACGACAAAGTTTATGATAACGAGAATCGAAAACACCACAAAACCAACGGTGTAGTTACCACCAATAACAAACTCACCAAAAGCTTCAATTACTTTACCGGCAGCATCAGTACCGGTGTGTCCTTCCATCAGTACGATACGGGTAGAAGCTACATTTAATGCCAGTCGTAATAGGGTCGCAATCAGTAATATGGCGGGGAAGGATGCAAAGTGTAATGGTTTAAGTACGTAAATACTCGCCAACATAATGGTCAGTGATAGCGCAATATTAAAGCTAAAAAGTAAATCTAACAGAAATGGCGGAAGCGGTAATACCACCATGGCAAGTAATGCCACAACAATTAATGGGGCGCCAAGACTACCGTTTAACATTGGTTTTAAACGCGCAAGTAAATCATTTTTTTCCATTAGTAATTTTAGTCTCTTTTTAGATCATCTGGTATTGGCAGGTCCTCCGGTTTAATGTGAGGCTTACGACCACCGCGAGCATTATAGCGACGTAACTGGAAGACAAATGCTAGTACTTGAGCTACTGCAATATATAGACCAGAAGGGATTTCTTCACCTATTTCGGTACTAAAATAAATAGCGCGAGTTAATGGTGGAGCAGATAAAATCGGTACTTCATTGGCCTCGCCTACCATACGAATTTGTTGGGCAATTAAGTCAGCGCCCTTGGCGACAACGGTTGGAGCGCCATTACCTGCTTGGTCATACCGCAGTGCAATAGCATAGTGCGTAGGATTGGTAATAATCACGTCAGCCTCTGGTACATCTTGCATCATACGTCGTTGTGATATCTCAATTTGCAGGCGACGGATACGACTTTTAACCTCGGGATTACCATCACTTTCCTTGCTTTCATCTTTGACTTCTTGCTTGGTCATTTTGAGCTGACGGATATGATTCCAGTGTTGGAAAGGGACATCAATTAGGGCAATTAAAATTAAACTGCTGGAGATTGTCATAAAGACCCAAAGTACTAACATGCCAAGGTCGGCCATTGCAGCATTTACTTCTTGCTGACCGAGTGACAATAATTGGTCACGTAAACTCCAAATAATTAAGGTAGAGATAATGCCAACAAGTAAGAACTTTGCTAGTGCCTTAATCAGCTCAATTAAACCTTGTGGACCGACTATGCGTTTGAGGCCTTTTATAGGGTCAAGTTTTTCCAATTTCACCCCCATAGCTTGAGCCGAGAAATTCCAACCGCCGGTACTAGCGGGTGCAATTAGTGCTGCTAATACGGTAATAGCTAAAAATCCGCCCAAGTCTAAGGAGATAGTCTCTAAGGCGTACAGGAAGTGATGTGCCATTTCTACAGGATTAAATATTTCTTTGCGACTAAAGCTGAATGACTTGGTCATGACCTCAGCGACACTTCTAACGATGCGTTCACCTAAAAACATCATGCCCATGGCACTGGCAATCAGCACCAAAACGGTGGTGAACTCTTTGGAACGAGGTACTTGCCCTTTTTCGCGTGCGTCATTAAGACGCTTGGCGGAGGGATCTTCCGTTTTGTCTTGGCCGGTTTCTTCAGCCATTTGCTTGCACCAATAAACGAATTGTTTGTAGCATATAATCAGCCATATGGACTAAGTGATTTGATGCTGATGGTAAGGTGAAGTAGATAACAAAAAAACCAAGAATAATAGTCATCGGGAAACCAATGGAAAAGGGACTAATCTGAGGTGCAGCGCGCGATAAAATACCAAAAGCGAGATTGACCATCATTAAGGACCCAATTGCAGGTAAGGCAACAAGTACGCCTGAAGCATACATCCAACTAGCTTGACCGACAAGATCACGAAAGCTGTTTACAGGAAGACCTGTAGACATAATAGGTAGCGTGACAAAACTCTCTGCAAGTACTTGGATTAAAATTAAATGGCCGTTAAGACTAATAAATACTAAGGTGACAAAGATTAAATAAAATTGACTGATAACCGGTACCGATACGCCATTTTGTGGATCAATCATTGAGGCAAAACCTAGACCCATTTGCATGGCAATAATTTGTCCGGCGATAATGAAAGCATTAAATAGCAACTGCAACATAAAGCCCATACAGGCACCGATTAAAATTTGATGGGCGACTATAAGTAAACCTTGACCACTAAGAGGTTCTACAGCGGGTGCGGCATTAGGGATGGCGGGTACGATGACAATGCTTATGGCTAGAGCAAT
>JBLIKM010000026.1:0-11833 GCA_047636295.1 Methylophagaceae bacterium | reverse complement strand
GATGGGATGCGCATAAGGTGTTACCGATAATTCAACACGACCTGATTCAGCTAAACGACGATAACGAGGAATTAAATCACTGAGTAGCCCACCAATAACGGTCATCAATTGGCGACGATCATGGAAGGTAAATTGTTTACCTTTTTTCATTAATTCTTGAATCCGAACATCAGAGCGTCTGACCGATTCCCCGATCCATGCCAAGTGATACCACACTACAAGATCAATCATAAATTGGTCATTGAGATAACTTAGCCTACTGGGTTGTAACAAACACCACCGTGCCATTTTCACCAATTTTGCAAAGTGTGGGAATGGTGCGATCAGTTTTTCTTCGTTAGCACGTAAGCAATCATTAATCAACTTTTGGCGATCTTCAACATGTACAGGTTGCACCGGTGAATCTAAGGCAATTAACAAAGGATCTTTCAATCTTCCAGTACCTTTAAAGCGTGATTTTAACTGTTTATCGTAATCATCAAGCTGCTCAATTAACGTTGGCGCAAAGTTAACGACTGCTTTTGCCCCGGGTACATTTTCCAAATGCCATGCCATATCCACATAGTCTTTAATCGCATGTAAATAAGTCCAAGGTAATTGGTACATCCCGCCCATTGGTTCACTATATTGTGGCTGGTGCATATGCCAGCATAGAACCACTTTTAACTTATCTACCATAACAATTTGGTCTCACTAAAAAAATCTTGTCTATCTTCTAATATGAAACGTCTAAATTATCTAACATAACGATAATTTTGTCCTAACATTTCAGGCGTAACTAACACCACGCCATTTGGCGATATTTCATATTTTTCTGCGTCTGCAATCGGATCTTCACCAATAACAGTACCATCTGGTACAACACAGCCTTTATCTAGAACGACTTTTGTCAAATGACAGTTTAGTCCAATGCTCACATCGGGTAAAACGACGCAATCATTCAGTGTTGAATAACTTTGTATTGCTACTTTAGAAAACAGTACAGAGTGTCTTACTAGCGCACCAGAAATAATACAGCCACCAGAAACCATAGAATCGACAGCCATGCCTCGGCGGTCATCATCATCAAAGATAAATTTTGCTGGTGGTAATTGTGCTTGGTGAGTCCAAATTGGCCAATCATCATCATAGATATTCAATTCGGGCGTAATGCCTATCAGTTCTAAATTAGCAGACCAAAATGCATCAATGGTACCCACGTCACGCCAATAGCCAGGATCATTTCCCTGTACATCTTTATAGGGGAAAGCGAGCACTTTATATTGCTTAATCAATGACGGAATAATATCGTGTCCAAAATCGTGGGTTGAATTTGGCATATCAGCATCTTTAATTAATTGTTCATAAAGAAATGCAGCATTAAACACATAAATACCCATTGAGGCCAGTGCCGAATCATCTCTACCCGGCATTGGGTTAGGATGCTCAGGCTTTTCGTCGAATGCCACGATGCGGCGGTTAACATCAACCGACATGACACCAAAGGCTTTTGCTTCTTCTAGTGGTACTTCCAAACAGCCGATTGTCATGTCTGCGCCTTGCGCCACATGCTCTGCAATCATGTCACCGTAATCCATTTTGTAAATATGATCGCCAGCAAGAATTAGCACATATTCTGGACCATGATTTCTCAAAATATCAACATTTTGATAAACAGCATCAGCGGTGCCTGTATACCAACCTTGCTCGGTTCGTTGCGATGCAGGTAGTAGTTCAACAAACTCTCCCAACTCACCACGCATGAAGCCCCAGCCTTGTTGGATATGGCGCATTAACGAATGAGCCTTGTATTGTGTTAATACACCGACTCTACGGATACCTGAATTCACACAGTTTGATAAAGGGAAATCAATAATTCTAAACTTACCACCGAATGGTACGGCCGGTTTTGCTCGCCAATCGGTTAACTGCTTCAATCGAGATCCTCTTCCCCCTGCCAGAACTAGTGCTAAAGTATCACGAGTAAGACGACTTACGAATCGCGTGCTATTATCTGCCATAAGAGTTCTCCATTGGATGGGTAATCAAATCGTTACCAATTGGCTATTAGCCTGCCACAAGCACTCACTTACGGCAACCAAAAAATAAAATTTAGGATATGACATTATGATTGTAGCCAAACCACTATCCAATGACTTAATTAAAATCATCGAAGCTAGTCACCATGATCCTTTCAGTATTCTAGGACCTCACACCGATGAAGATACAACGGCCGTTACGCTTTTCTTGCCAGATACAGAAAAAGCATGGCTAAATGATGACCTAATTTTAACTCGTATTAAGGGCACCGACCTTTTTCAATGGGCTGGCGAGACTAACGCGCTTATCACTCCGTATAAAATAAATCGTCTCACGGCTAGTGGTATCCCTATCAGTCAGGACGACCCTTATTGCTTCCCTCCCCAGCTGTCTGAATTTGATCTGCATTTATTTTCTGAAGGTAAACATTGGCATGCTTATCGTGTTTTAGGCGCCCATCAAAAACAGGTCGATGGTGTTGATGGTGTCTTGTTTGCTACTTGGGCGCCAAGTGCTCAACGTGTCAGCGTAGTCGGTGGTTTCAATAGTTGGGATGGCCGATGTCATCCTATGCGTGTACGTGATGGAAGTGGTGTATGGGAATTATTTATACCCGGCCTGACTGCTGGCGATTTATATAAATTTGAAATTAAAAACCAACACGATGGCTCCCTACATTCCAAAATGGATCCTTACGCTCAGCAAGCAGAGCTAAGACCCGGAACAGCATCCGTTATAGCAAAAACCAGTGTTCATAAATGGCACGATGGAGATTGGATGACAAAACGCCAAGGTGCTGATTGGCTACATCAACCACACTCAGTTTATGAAGTTCATTTAGGTTCCTGGAATCGTAATAAATTAGGTGGATTCCTCACCTATCGCGAATTGGCTGATCAATTGGTGCCTTATGTTAAAAAAATGGGCTTCACCCATATCGAACTACTGCCGATCACTGAACATCCACTTGATATCTCTTGGGGTTACCAAACTACAGGCTATTTTTCACCTACCAGTCGTTTCGGTACACCCGATGAGCTGCGTTATTTTATTGACCAATGTCATCAAAATAACATCGGCATTATTCTTGACTGGGTGCCAGGCCATTTTCCTAAAGATGCCCATGGTTTGGCTAAATTTGATGGTAGCGCCCTATATGAACATGCAGATCCTCGCCAAGGTGAACATCAAGACTGGGGCACATTGATTTTTAACTATGGTCGCAGCGAAGTCACTAACTTTCTATTATCTAGTGCTTTTTATTGGCTAGAAGAATTCCATATCGATGGTTTGCGCGTTGATGCAGTGGCATCAATGTTGTATCTCGACTATTCACGTGAAGATGACCAATGGGTACCTAATCAATACGGCGGTCGTGAAAACCTTGAAGTCATTGATTTCTTAAAACATATGAATACGGTATTACATAAAGAACACCCCGGCTGTTTGATTGCTGCCGAAGAATCAACGTCCTACCCAATGGTTTCGCGTCCAGCACATATGGGCGGTCTTGGTTTTTCAATGAAATGGAATATGGGTTGGATGCATGACATTCTTGAATATATGCAACAAGATGCCATCCATCGTCGCTACCATCATGATGCACTTACATTCGGTCTGCTTTATGCCTTCACCGAAAACTTTGTCTTGCCATTCTCACATGATGAAGTCGTTCATGGCAAAAAATCAATGCTTAACAAGATGCCTGGTGATGATTGGCAGCGCTTCGCTAATTTACGACTACTTTATACCTTAATGTATACCTATCCAGGTAAGAAACTATTATTTATGGGCTCGGAGTTTGCTCAGGGTACAGAATGGAATAGTGAACAAGCATTAGATTGGTATGTGCTTGATTATCCACTTCATCAGGGTATGCAAACTCTGGTGGCTGACTTAAATAAGGCCTACATTGATACACCTGCTTTACACGTGCATGATTTTGATCCACATGGTTTTGAGTGGATAGACTGTAATGATAGAGAGCATTCTATACTCAGCTACCTTCGCAAAAATGGTAGTGAGTTTGTCATCACTATCTTCAATTTCACCCCCGTACCCAGGAAAGAGTACCGGGTGGGTGTTCCAGAAGCAGGACGTTATGAAATTATGCTGAATTCAGATTCTAAATTTTATGGTGGTAGTAATTTTACTAATAAGCTTGAAATAGACGCTGAACAGCAACCATGGTCAGATAGACCTTATTCCATTCTGCTGAACCTTCCACCACTTGCAGGTTTAGTCTTACGCAAAATAGACTAAATTATTTATCTTATGAATAAACAAAAAGATTTATCTCGACGAGACTACGAGAAACAGAAAGAAATATTACAAATTGAGCTATTAAAGGCCCAAAGGTGGGCTAAAAAGAACGGCGAACGTATTATTATCTTGTTCGAGGGACGGGATGCCGCCGGAAAAGGCGGCGCCATAAAACGCTTTATGGAGCATCTTAACCCTCGCGGCGCACGAGTAGTTGCCTTGGAGAAGCCTAGTGATACTGAGCGCGGTCAGTGGTATTTTCAACGCTATATTCAACAACTACCAACCGCCGGTGAAATCGTATTGTTTGACCGTTCTTGGTACAACCGTGCTGGCGTCGAACGCGTGATGAATTTTTCCACTGAAAATGAATATCAGCAATTTTTAGTTCAAGTACCAGAACTTGAGAAGATGTTGATCAATAGTGGTATACGTCTATTTAAATATTGGTTTTCTGTCAGTCGTGATGAACAATTTTCACGCTTTCAGGATAGAAAGAAAGATCCTTTAAAGCGATGGAAACTGAGCCCCGTAGATATTGCATCACTCGACAAATGGGATGATTATACTGCTGCAAAAGAAACCATGTTTATGCATAGTCATACCTCAGGTTCACCGTGGACAGTGGTTAAGTCAGACGACAAAAAGCAAGCACGTTTAAATTGCATGAGCCATTTTCTTGATAATTTACCTTACGACGATAAAGATACTAATATTACAGCCAATATTGATCCAACATTAGTCTATGAACCTGAGCTGCATGTTTTTTCACGGAGAAAAAAAGATGTCAAATAATAATGAATTAGTTCATGCAGAACAGGTTGTCGAACATTTTAAAGCGACCTTACCTAAAAGTATCAACAAACTAATAACAAAAAAACACTATGATGAACTCACTCTAATGATTGAGACGGCCATTAATGTTTCTGTTGTTTCTATATTGGAACAGAATGCCAGAAAACTAGAAACGTTAATGCAGGAACTACGCTCTCAACAAAAAGATATCATCTAAGCTAATCCGTTTGCACTTGATTAGCGTTTAGCATTTCCAAAGCTAACTAAGATTTAACTGTCAATCTTTTGCTAATAATTTAAATGTAGCTAAAGCTCGATTACGGCCAAAACTCAAATCAACCATAGGCTCAGGATACGCTTTAGGTCTATTCCTTGTTGTTGGCATATGAATTTCTTTATCAGATAGATGCGCTAATTCAGGCACGTAATGACGAATGAATTGACCTTGTGGATCAAAACGCTTGGACTGAGTTACAGGATTGAAAATTCTGAAATAAGGTACAGAATCTGTACCTGTTGATGCTGACCATTGCCAACCACCATTATTAGCAGCTAGCTCTCCATCAATAAGATGCTGCATGAACCAGCGCTCACCTAAGCGCCAATCTATCAATAAATGTTTACTCAAAAACATGGCTACGACCATGCGTAATCTATTATGCATCCAGCCGCGTGCAAGTAATTGTCGCATTGCAGCATCAACCAGCGGAAATCCCGTTTGGCCTTGCTGCCACGCTATTAATTCCTGCTTATCATGACGCCACTCAATGTTATCTGTATGCGCTTTCCACGGTTTATGACGTGAAACATGCGGATAATCAATCAGTATATGTTTATAAAACTCCCGCCATAACAATTCGTTTTGCCAAGTATGTACACTGTCATTAGCTTCACAATATTGCCAAGAAGCATTCCAACACTGTCGTACTGAAATAATCCCACTAGCTAGATAGGGCGATAAACGACTGGTGCCACCTAATGATGGAATATCGCGATTATTTTTATAATCACTAATCGAATTCTGACAAAAATTAGCGACCCTTGAAAAAGCATGTTCTTCGCCTGCAGGCCAAAAGGCATGAATATCTTTAGATATAATTGGCCACGCGATGTAGTCAAGGTGACATTCTTCTTTTAGTTCTGTCACATTAATTGCTGTTTGTATGATGGGTGATGGATATAAATATAACGATTGCACTAATTGTTGTTTTGCCTGCTTTGAAAATGGCGTAAACACTTTAAATGGTGTGCCAGTTTTCGTTCTTACTGTAGCAGGTAGCAACAATAACTGGTCATGGTAGTTTTGATGCTCAACACCGATTTGCTTACAACTATCAATCACATTTTGATCGCGAAAGCATTCATTAATCGAATACTCATGATTAAAATAAAGTTGTTCAATTTCCCACTGTTGGCAGATTATTTTAATTAAACTAGGGATCTGATGATAACTATCAACTTGGAAAAAATGTAGCTCAATATTCAGCGCTGCGAGTGAGTTTTTTAAGTAGGCTAAGTTACGTTTCCAAAAATCAATTTTAACATCGGCATCATCATGTTCACGCCATTGGTCGGGGTTAACAATATATATTGCACTAACTGATTTTCCTTGTTGGCAGGCATGATAGAGTGCTGGATTATCACTGACACGTAAATCATTACGAAACCATACTAGCTGATGTGACACTGCGATTCCCTTTTGCAAGTTAGCCAATTCTGAAATTTAGCTGATTGCCAACTTTGACCCGCACTTCCACCCGCGAATTTAATCTCTAATTCAGTCAATTTCTCACTATGAATATCTGCCATTCGCCCTGCACAAAACAAGTCACCTAGCCATAATCTAATCAGCTTGGCTAATTGCTTAGTTTCGATAGTATCTAAACGTCGATCGGCAAATAAAATTATGGGCAATCCCGTTGTCTGATCCAATCGATTTAAGCAGGCTATATCCTTAATACTATTAATAGCATCAATTCGAACACCTGACTGTAATAATAAACCATGAAATAACCAATAATCTAATGAGGGTAGTTCTGATCCTAAATTGACTAGAATGCAATGTGCATTAGACTTTTGCTTGTCAGCACGTAATGTCATCAAGGTGATCTGTCTCTGCCAGCATTGCTGCCATAATTGTCGTTCTAATTCATAGCCATGGCCTTCTAATTGCCAGCGCGCCTGTAGCAAAACCTGTAAAGGTTGGTAGACATTTTCACATAAACTTATAAACGGTGTCGATTTATTGAGCAGATCTATCTGTTGATTCAAACTTCTTGGCTTAAGTTTAATTAGCTCAACAAGTATGTCTTCTTGTGTTTTTAACCAATAATTATCACTACCGTCTACTCGTGTAGTTATTTCATTACTCGCAAGTAATGCAGACACTTTACTGATTGCCACACCACGATTAAGCCAAGATATTATTCTTTGGATATCATCGATATTAGCCTGCTTATAAAACCTATGTCCTTTAGGTGTTCGCTCTGGTTTAATTAAACCGTAGCGACGTTCCCATGCCCTTAGAGTGACGGCTGCCACGCCCGTTTTCTGGCTGACATCACCTATATTAAATATTGCTTCAGATTGCATTTCGTAAACTCAGAGCTTCCGGATAAGGTTGTATATAAGCTTGTTTGGCAATGTAAGGATCGGGATGGTTATTAAAGTGATGTTTCAATAGGGTCATTGGCACAATCAATGGAACTTGTGCAATACGATATTGCTCAATTATCTTAGATAGTTCTTGTTTTTCTTGTACTGATAACACTTTTTTCAAATAACCCTGTAAATGCATGAGGACATTGGTATGTGATTTTCGTGATGCTAAGCTAGTTAACTCTGTCATCAATAACGTAAAATAACGCTCAGCTAAATCGGTGACATCATGATTGCCCGCATCAGCTAACATACGCCCCAGCTCAACATATCGGGTAGGTGAATGTGCCATTAAACAATATTTATAACTAGAATGAAACTCAATAATGGTACGGTAACTCAATCCCTGCCGTTTAAGTTGCTGCCAATTATGATAAGCAAAAACACGCGTAATAAAGTTTTCTCGTAATGTCGCATCAGCCAATCGACCTGATTCTTCAACAGGCAGCAAAGGGTTAGCCTCCATTACTGCCTTCGCATAAACACCTCGACCAGCATCAGCGGCAGGATAGCCGTTTTCTTGATAGACCTTAACCCGATATACGCCACAAGTCGGGGAGTTTTTCATGAAAATATAACCACAAAGGTCATCAAGCTGTTGCGCTTTGTCCTGACTAAATTTATTCATTTTATCGGTGAAATCAATTTTATTATCATGGACTGCGACTACTTGCGGTGATTCAACATTACCAATCAAGCGTATAGCTTTGCGTGGAACCGTCATACCAATGCCAACTTCAGGACACTCAGGGACAAAGTCAAAATAGCGTGACAATGTTTCAGTACAGAGTCGCGAGTGTTTATGTCCACCATCAAAACGCACTTCATTACCTAATAAACAACTACTTATCCCCACTTTTATTTTCATTAATCATATCCTTTTAATTTTTATTTAGAATAACAACACCAAAATTCTTATACAAGTATTTTATTATGTATAACTATGTGTCATGATGTATTTAATGATTATAAGGCGAGACTTATGAAACATGTACTAATAACAGGCGGCACTGGGCTTATTGGCTCCAGCTTGTGTAAACAACTCATAGCTCAGCATTATCAGGTCACAGTTCTTAGTCGAAATCTAAAAACTGTCCGCAAGAAATGCGGTCAACAGGTTAAGGGTATAACGTCGCTTGCTGAAATAGATGATGATATTATTATCGATGTGGTCATTAACTTGGCGGGAGAACCCATTGCTGATAAACGATGGTCAAAAAATCGCAAAGCAGAATTGACAGCAAGCAGAATCAATTTAACCCATGATCTAGTCAAGTGGATTAATGACCGGCAGCTTAAACCTGAGTGTTTAATTAGTGGTTCAGCCGTCGGCTGGTATGGTAATGGTAGCTCTGAGATTTTAACTGAGCAAAGCAAATACCACGATGAATACACCCATCAACTTTGTAATGCTTGGGAAAAACAAGCTTTACAAGCCAAACAAACTGGAATCCGCGTGGCAATAGTTCGGACTGGTTTGGTGTTGGCAGCAAAGGGTGGATTCATCCAAAAAATGCTTTTACCATTCAAATTGGGTCTTGGTGGCAGACTAGGCAGTGGTGATCAATATATGCCCTGGATCCATCTGACCGACATAAGCAACCTCATCATTTTTCTATTAGAAGACACTCGAGCACATGGCGTATTTAATGCCAGCGCGCCCCAGCCTGTCACTAATAAAAAATTCACTGCTGCGTTAGCTAAACAACTCAATCGTGTTGCATTAATACCTGTACCAGCATGGTTACTAAAATGCTTATTAGGTGAAATGTCCCGTCTATTGCTGACAGGACAAAACGCCATTCCTAAAAAAGCACAGGCAATGGGCTTTCGCTTTGTTTATACTGATGTTACGTTAGCGTTAGCTGATATTTTATCCACCAACAAATGAATTAATATGACTAATAGAGCTGTTTTACTCGCTAATCTAGGTTCACCTGATAATGCCGATACGCCATCAGTACGACGTTATCTTAATCAATTCCTTATGGATCGCTATGTGATTCAGTTACCTTGGTTATTACGAAGAATGATCGTTAGTTTATTTGTCTTACCCTCGCGACCTAAAGCATCTGCACAAGCGTATAAAAGTGTATGGATGAAAGAGGGTTCGCCGTTAATTGTGTTGTCTGATCGATTAAAACAAGCCGTGCAAGCTAGTCTCGGTATGCCTGTTGCAATGGCAATGCGCTATGGTAATCCAAGTATAGAAAGTGAGTTAATTGCCTTAAGTCAGCAGCCGGGGATAGATGAGGTGTTATATCTGCCCTTATACCCTCACTATGCTGAAAGTACTGTCGCAACCTCAATCGAGGAAGCAGAACGCGTTATAGCCAAACATCAACTCAAGATCACCTTGACGGTGATAGCTCCATTCTATGACAATCCTGACTATATCGATGCCTTGGCATTAAGTGCAGAGCCCTATCTAGAACAAGAGTACGATCATATTGTATTCAGTTATCATGGCTTACCAGAATCACATATCACTAAACTCGATACATCAGGACAGCATTGCTTACAAAGAACTGATTGTTGCCAACAAGCAAACGAAGTCCATAAAACCTGCTATCGCCATCAGGTTATGCGTACAACGCAGTTACTTGTCGACAAGTTAGGATTAGAACAAGACAAATACTCAGTCGCATTTCAATCTCGTTTAGGTCGAGCCAAGTGGCTTGGACCGAATACTGAAGATCGGTTACGCGAACTTGCTCAATCTAAAGTAAAAAACGTATTAGTGATCTGCCCTGCATTTGTTACTGACTGTTTGGAAACATTAGAAGAAATTGCGATTAGAGGACAAGAAGTATTCACTGAAGCCGGCGGCACTAAATTAACCTTAATTCCCTGTCTCAATGACCATCCGGCCTGGATTGATGTATTAGCCTCATGGTGCAAACCAACTGAGTTATCACCATCAGAGCAGTGACCAGGGTCACCGCCTAATAAAGTGTCCTTTTGGCCATCTTAAGAAACATTATTTCCGCAGTGACCGAATTAGGTTAATCAAGTTGGTAGTTGAGCTATCATGAGTGGAAATTTCAGCGCCATCTTCTAAGTCAGGCAATATCGCTTTTGCCAATTGTTTACCGAGCTCAACACCCCATTGGTCAAACGAATTGATATTCCAAATGACGCCTTGAACGAATACTTTATGTTCATATAAGGCCACTAACTGCCCTAACATTTCAGGTGTCAGTTGCGGAAATAGTAGAGTATTACTTGGACGATTACCAGGAAATACTTTGTGTGGTAATAAGGCTTCTAAGGCCCTACCTTCATAACCCTCTGCTACCAACTCGGTGCGAACTTCTTCAGCATTTTTACCTTTCATTAGGGCTTCTGATTGTGCCAAGCCATTTGCTAATAAAATTGATTGGTGATCACATTCAGGGTAATGACTATTAACAGGCAAAACAAAATCAACCGGTATTAACTGCGTGCCTTGATGAATAAGTTGAAAGTAAGCATGTTGACCATTTGTGCCCGGCGTACCCCAAATAACAGGCCCCGTTTTATAACTGATGCGTTGCCCTTCACGATTAGTTACTTTACCGTTACTTTCCATATCTAATTGCTGCATATGACTAGGGAAACGGGCGAGCGAGTGGTCATAAGGTACTATAGCGTGAGTTTGTGCACCAAAGAAATTGATATACCACACACCTAACAGTCCCATAATTACAGGCATATTTTCTGCTAGTGGTTGACTACAGAAATGCTTATCCATTTCATGACCACCATCAAGCATACGTTCAAAATTATCCATGCCGACATAGAGCGCAATAGGTAATCCAATGGCACTCCACAGGGAGTATCGTCCCCCTACCCAGTCCCAAATTTCAAACATATTGGCAGTATCAATGCCAAACTCAGCAACTGCTTTGGCATTAGTCGAAACCGCGACGAAATGTTTAGCAACATCTGCTTGTTTTGCCGTTTTCAGAAACCAAGATTTGGCTGATTGTGCATTGGTTATCGTTTCTTGGGTGGTAAAGGTTTTAGATGCCACCACAAACAAGGTTGTTTGTTGATCCAGTTTTTCCAGCGTGGTGCTGAGATCAGCACCATCGACATTGGATACGAAATGTACACT
>JBLIKM010000025.1:0-11876 GCA_047636295.1 Methylophagaceae bacterium | reverse complement strand
CCGAAGGAGATTAACGGTTACACTAATGAAGAGTTTACCCATATGGCCGTAGCCGCAATGATCGCCAGTGGTGCTGCTGAAGTGGGCTTTGGTATTGCGCCGATGGCTAGTAAATTTAACTTGGCATTTATTCCTTTAGTTTGGGAACATTATTGCCTGGCCATACCTAATAGTCTGAGCGAAGATGAATCAACTAGGCAAATAAAACAATTGCTAGCAAACACGTCCTTTAAAAACTCCTTAGCAGGCTTTCCCGGCTATGACGCCTCACACTCTGGAGATAGCGTGACATTCAAAGACATATTTGCCTAAATATGAGATTGGCTTCTAGAGCTCTCTTACCCAATGACCGGACTTACCCCCTGCTTTTTCAAGTAAACGAATATCGGTCATGACCATGCCACGGTCAACGGCCTTACACATATCATATATGGTTAAAAGCGCAATTTGCACTGCCGTTAAGGCCTCCATTTCGACACCGGTTTGGCCACTCGTTTCAACTTGAACGAGACATTGCACGGCGACATCATCCTCTAATATTTTAAAATCTACTGTGACTTTGCTTAAAGCCAGTGGATGACAAAGCGGGATTAAGTCAGAGGTGCGTTTAGCAGCCATAATTCCTGCGATGCGTGCAATGCCTAATACATCACCTTTTTTGTGATTGCCCTGTTGGATCAGTTCTAAGGTTTGATCCAACATTAATATTTGGCCTTCCGCGACAGCAACACGCTTGGTAACTTGTTTTGCGCCGACATCAACCATATGGGCGTCACCCGCTTGATTAAAGTGTGTTAAATCAGCCATGAGTGGTATCCTTTTAATTTTAAATTAGTGAAACGATTAACCAGATGAGCATTCAAGTCAAATTTTTTGCCAGTCTCCGTGAAACTATCGGTGTTGGCGATACCATTATTAACCATGCTAAATCTGCGGGTGAAGTATGGGATCTTGCTACGGATAAAACGGCGCGTCCAATCAATATTTTAGTAGCCATCAACCTTGAATATGCCCAATTTAACAGCCCAGTTCAAGATGGCGATGAAGTCGCCTTTTTTCCGCCAGTAACAGGTGGCTAATACCGTTATGTCTACTCACATTGAACAACAGGCCTTTGATCCTTGGCAAGCCATTGTTAATCATCAACAACATGCAGATCTAGCTAAAAAATTCGGTGCTACAACCACCTTTATCGGTTCTATGCGTGATTTTAATGATGATAATGATGTCTCGCACATGGTATTGGAACATTATCCTGCTATGACACAACGTTATCTAAATCAACTAGAACAGCAAGCTAAACAACGATGGAACTTACTTGATACATTAATCATTCATCGCGTGGGTGATATTAATCCAGCTGAACCGATTGTATTAATTGCCTGCTGGTCAGCTCATCGCCGTGCAGCACTAGATGCCTGTAGTTGGTTAATTGAAGAGCTAAAACATAAGGCACCGTTCTGGAAGAAAGAAACCAGACAGGATGGTGACCGTTGGGTGGAAAGTAATACTAACGGTTTGTAATGCTATTTAAGTCTGACTAATAGATAACGCTGTTGCTTCATAATATTTTCACAGCGCTATCTATAACATGAGATTTTTTGCTTAAGCTTAGTGCTTAATCTTTCCGTTATTACAGTAAAATTAATCACGACGTTTTTTCAAATTTGAATGCTGATTTTCCAAACGTCTCTTTTTAACTAATTGCTCATTCGTTAATTTTTTCTTCTTATCCTTAAACGGATTATCACTCATTTTAAATTCAATCATTATTGGTGTGCCATGCAACTTCAACACCGTCCGGAAAGTATTTTCTAAATACTTCATATAACTATTCGGCGTTTTATTCGTTTGGTTGCCATGAATAATAATACGTGGTGGATTTTTGCCACCCAGATGAGCATAACGAAACTTAATTCTACGACCATTGACCATCGGTGGTTGATGATCAGCCACCGCATCTTCTAATACCCGTGTTAGGCGCGGCGTTGGAATTTGCGCCATTGCAGATTCATAGGCTTGCTTAACTGACTTAAATAATAAGCCTACCCCACTGCCGTGTAAGGCGGAGATAAAATGTGTATTAGCAAAATTTAAGAAGGGGATGCGACGTTCGATATTGGTTGTTACCCATTCACGTTCACTTTTTTCTAAACCATCCCACTTATTAACAGCGATGACTAAAGCACGTCCACTTTGCAAAATCAGTCCAGCAAGATGCAGATCCTGTTCAACAATACCATCATGCGCATCTAAAACTAATAATACGACATTCGCTTCTTCTAAGGCCTGCAATGTTTTTACGATACTGAATTTTTCTAGCATTTCGGATACTTTAGAACGCCTACGTACTCCGGCAGTATCTATCAGTGTATAACGCGTACCATCTTTTTCGAACGGGATATGAATACTATCTCGGGTTGTGCCTGGCTCATCAAATGCCACCACACGCTCTTCACCCATAATACGATTGATTAATGTCGACTTTCCTACATTAGGTCGCCCTAAAACAGCCAGACGGATCCCCATTCTTGTTTCTTCATTTTCTTGCTCTTCATCACTTTCTACTGCCAATGCAGCTGGAAGAATATCAGTGATTGCAGCCATTAGATTAGCGGTGCCACGGCCTTGTGAAGCAGAAATAACTTGTGGTTCCCCCAGACCTAATGCATAAAAATCAGCGGAAACCAGCTCACGCTGCTCACCTTCTGATTTATTGATTACTAGAATTATAGGCTTATCAACATTACGTAATGTTTGGGCAATATTCTGATCATCTGACGTCATTCCAGCCCGCCCATCGACTAAAAATACAACTAAATCCGCCTCTTTTATTGCAAGATCGGCTTGCTTGCGCATTAAACCTGACATGCTATCTGATTGCTCAGTCATGCCGCCGGTATCGATCAAAATAAAGTCACAACCATCACTTTTAACTGTGCCGTAAATTCTGTCTCGAGTGAGACCTGAGAAGTCTGCAACTAAGGCATCTCTACTTCGCGTTAAACGGTTAAACAGGGTTGACTTACCAACATTCGGACGGCCAACTAAGGCAATAACTGACTTCATATTATTTGATCCGGAATGCGGTTAATGTACCATCGGCGGCCATAACATAGACCAAGTTACCGCTGACTACTGCTTTACTACGTATAGCAGTATCTGCAACTTTAACGCGAGCTGTAAAACGACCATCTTGACGAGAAATCCAATGCACGTACCCTTCCAAATCGCCTACGATAATATTATCACCGACGACAACTGGCGCACTAATTTTTCGTCTTAATAATCGAGTTTGTCGCCACAGAGAATCACCCGATCCATCCTGTAGCGCCCAAACATTCCCTTCATCATCGCTAACATAAACGGCATCATTGGCCACCACATCTAAGCCAGACCGTGATGACATATCACGAGCCCACAATATAGTGCCATCATCAAGTGATAAAGCAGCCACACGACCATGATAAGCGACAACGTATACCGTATTGTTAATTACGACGGGATCAGAATCAATATCAACTAGGCGATCAAGTTCTGTTCTGCCACGCGGTATTGCAACACTCTTTTCCCAGATTACTTTGCCATCGATAATAGATAAGGCCACCAGTTTACCATTGGCATAGCCTGCAATTACTTTATCGTCGGCCAAGACAGGTGCGCTTGCACCGCGTAAGCTTAATAAAGGAACCGCGCGATGGTAATTCCATAATACTTTACCATCTATGGCAGAAAGCCCTGTCATGCGGCCATCAGAAGTGCTGGCAACAACAACTCCTTGAGCTGCTTTTGGCGGAGCAAGGACTTCACTGCTTAATTTCGCTTTCCACAATACTGCGCCGTTATTTTCATCCAGTGCAAGCACTTGACCTTCTTTGCTACCCACTAGAATTAGTCCTTCACCACCACCGACTCCTGAAATGACAGGCAGGTCAAGGGCTACTCGCCACTGTCGTTTACCTGTTTTGGCATCATAGCTATTCACTTCGCCTTCTGAGTCTATAGCTACAATCGCATCTCCCTGCAACCAAGCAGCTAAACTACTATAATTATCATCAGAACCGCCGGTATCAGTCGACCAGGCAATTGCGGGTTCAAATTCTTGAGTAAACGCTATTAACTCAGCAGGTGGCACTTCATAAACATCTTCCTTAAACCATCCTCCGACAGTGCCGCAAGCTGTTAACGTCGTTATTAAAGAAAATGTTAGGCCAATTCGAAATATTTTAGTCATCATCGAGGTATCGCTACATTATCTAGTTTCAGTTGTAATATACCCTGACGTGGTTCACCTTGTCCTAAGGCCATCATCGCTGTTTGATAGGCCGTTCTTGCTTCGCTATTTTTACCTTGTGCCACTAGAATATCAGCTTGGACTTCAGAAAATAATGACTTAAAGCTGTCGGATACAGGCTGTTCTACCAAATTATAGGCGAGTTCGAATTTCGATTCTGCTAATAGCAATTGGCTGAGGCGCAATTGTGCCAGCGCTTTATGACCTGTTAATTCAGCATGATCAATTATCCATTGAAAATAGATTTTAGCAGCAGCGTTATCGTTAAGTTCTACTGCTTTTTTAGCCATATCAAACGCACCAAAAACAGCATAAGGTGTTGATGAAAATTCACTAAAAAATTGCTGTATTTTTTCATCTGCTTCAGCTTTTTTATCTTCAGTTAGTAAAGTCGCTAATTGTTGATAGCTTTGCGATGCTTGTTCCGTCAATGTTGCTTGATAAGTAAACCAATAACGACCTGAGAATATTAGTGCAGTACTTAGTACAATTCCGACAACCACAGCGCGGCCGTTATCTCGCCACCATTGTTTTATCTCTTCGCCTTTTTCATCGTCTGAAGCGTAAATATCCATCAATACTGTCCTCGTTTGCCGTTATGGCAAATATATCTATTAAATTTATACAACTTATAATTATACGTTGATCTGACGCTAATGTGGATAAGACATTTTTATGCACCATAATATTGCGCATTATCTTTCTATGCACCAATATTGCCCAAATACTGACAATTAACTCAGTCTTCTAATTGTTAAATCGTTGTATTCATTATAGATGTCTATTTTGGTGCAAATATTGCAATATTTATAACCATTGTTATCAATTTTAAAGGAAATCACAGTGCATAATGCTACTGATGTTCTGTTTATCTTACTAGGCGCTATTATGGTGCTTGCCATGCATGCTGGTTTTGCTTTTTTAGAAGTAGGAACGGTTCGCAAAAAGAATCAAGTTAATGCGCTAGTCAAAATTATTATGGATTTTGCAATTTCGACGATTGCCTACTTTTTTATTGGCTATAGCATTGCTTATGGTGTTGATTTTTTCCAGGCAGCACCCGCTCTGATAGATAGTAATGGTTATGAGCTGGTCAAATTCTTCTTCTTACTTACTTTCGCTGCAGCTATTCCTGCAATCGTTTCTGGTGGTATTGCTGAGAGAGCAAAGTTTAATCCGCAACTGATTGCAACCTTTATGCTAGCTGGTTTTCTTTATCCTTTATTTGAAGGGATAGCTTGGAATAACTTGTTCGGCATCCAAACATGGTTAGAGAGTACTTTCGGAGCCAGTTTTCATGACTTTGCAGGTTCCATTGTAGTGCATGCTGTAGGCGGCTGGATTGCTTTAGCAGCCGTTTTACATTTAGGACCACGTCATGGTCGTTACGGTAAAAAAGGTGAAGTGTATGCTCACCCTCCTTCTAACATTCCTTTCCTCGCCTTAGGTGCATGGATATTAACAGTAGGGTGGTTCGGTTTTAATGTTATGTCAGCTCAAGAAGTCGGTGGCATCAGTGGGCTTGTAGCGGTTAACTCTTTAATGGCTATGGTAGGCGGCACATTAGTCGCTTGCTTAGTCGGGCGTAATGATCCTGGTTTTGTTCATAATGGTCCCCTAGCAGGATTAGTGGCTATATGCGCAGGCTCAGATGTAATGCACCCTCTTGGTGCACTGTTTACAGGAGGCGTGGCGGGTGGATTATTTGTATATGCTTTCACCCTAACGCAGAACAAATGGAAAATAGATGATGTCCTCGGTGTTTGGCCTTTGCATGGCATATGCGGACTCTGGGGTGGCATTGCTGCTGGAATATTTGGCCAATTAGCACTGGGTGGTCTGGGTGGTGTAAGTCTACCATCACAACTTATCGGCACTGCCTTAGGTGTTAGTATTGCATTTGTCGGCAGTTATATTGTTTATGGGATACTCAAAAAAGTAATGGGCTTACGCTTATCTCAGGAAGAAGAATATGATGGTGCAGATTTAAGCATTCATAAAATCAGTTCTACACCCGCTAACGATTAGGTCAAAATATTTTTGATTAAATACATGGATGTACTAACCGTAATCATTTAGATATTATGCAAATTAATAGCTGATTTATAGGCTAAGATACAGCGGAATATTGTCGATATTAGTCAGCTAAATTAACGGATGATTCCACCTTGTTGCATGTTTAAAAAAGTAGATAGAATAGCTAATTCAGGCTTATCCTCACTCATTTGTTCGAGTTTTAGTTCTGCTTCTTCAATACGTAAACCTGAGCGATAGACTAATTTATAGGCTTGTTTTATATTTTTTATTTGTTGATCAGAAAACTGCCGACGACGTAAGCCTTCAACATTAACCCCAATTGGTTTTGCCATATGTCCCGATACTAAAACATAGGGTGGTACATTACGCGAGATGACACTACCCATGGCGCTAAACGCATAAGAGCCTATCTTATTGAACTGGCTTATGAGACTGAATCCACCTAGAATAACAAAATCGTCAATCGCAACGTGACCTGCTAATGATGTATTGTTGGCAATAATGTTCTCGTTACCCAAGATACAATCATGAGCTATGTGAACGTAGGCCATGATCCAATTATTGTTACCCATTTTAGTAATCCCACCGCCTTGAACTGTACCTCGGTTTATCGTTACACATTCACGAATAAGATTATTATTACCTATTTCTAAGAGTGTAGGTTCCCCGGCATATTTTTTGTCTTGCGGATCTTCACCGATTGAGGAAAATTGGTAAATTTTATTATCGTTACCAATTTTTGTTGGGCCATTGATCACTACATGAGGTCCAATGACACAATTCGTACCAATTTCTACGTTAGCACCTATAATTGAATAGGCACCAATTTTTACGTTATCAGCGATTACCGCCGTAGGTTCAATAATGGCTGTTTTATGGATCATTTAGGCATATCTTGATGGACACACATGATATCCGCAGTTACAACTGTTTCGCCGTCAACAGAAGCTTCAGCACTAAATTTCCAAAAATTACGTTTATTTTTAACTAAGTTAACTTCCAATTTTAGCTGATCACCCGGTTCCACGGGTTTTTTGAATCTAGCATTATCAATTCCAGCAAGATAATAAAGTGCGTTATCTGAACGTACATCATCAGCTGTTTTGAATGCTAATAACCCTGTCGCTTGAGCTAAAGCCTCTAGTATTAACACGCCCGGCATAATGACTCTTTGTGGAAAGTGGCCAGTAAATTGTGGCTCATTATATGTAATATTCTTAATAGCGACTAAATGTTTGCCTGGCGTATACTCAATAACTCGATCGACTAATAAAAAAGGATACCGATGGGGTAACAATCGTTGAATTTCGTGTATATCGATAGTGTTCAATGTTTGATCCTTAACGTTTTGTTAATTAGATTAATCTTATATCTGTTTTTGAGCTTAACTTTTGTCAATAAGGCTATAGTAAGAATAGCTATATTAATTTTTCCTCTAACTTTTCAACTCGAGCGACTAATTTATCCATTTGACGATAGCGTATTACATTTTTGTGCCACTGACCTGTTGGCTGAGCAGGTATTCCTGAAGAATATACGCCCGAGCTAGTGATTGACTTAGTAACCATAGTCATTCCTGTCAATTGAACACCATCAGTGATTGTAAGATGACCGCCTATACCCACGCCACCACCAATTACACAGTTTTTACCAATTGTAGTGCTACCTGCAATGCCGACACAACCTGCAATAACAGTATGGTCACCGATATTTACATTGTGTCCAATTTGGATTTGATTATCGAGCTTCACACCTTTACCGATAAGCGTATTCTCAATTGCACCTCGATCTATTGTAGTATTTGCACCTATTTCAACATCATCACCTATTTGGACACCACCTATTTGAGGTACTTTTATCCATTGTCCCTTGTCATTAGCGATACCAAAGCCATCTGCGCCAATGACTACGCCCGGATGAATAATACAACGCTGACCAATTTGTACACCTTCACATAAGGTAATATTAGCGCTTAGTCTTGATCCAGTGCCAACTTTAGCACCAGACTCAATGACACAGTTGGGGCCAATTACAACATTTCCTGCTATTTCGACACCAGACTCAATGACTACATGAGGGCCTATCGAAGCACTTTTATCAATGATGCTCGCATCACTAATGATGGCACTAGCTGCAATTCCCGCATTATAGAACCTGATTGGATTTAGCAACCGAGCTGCTTTCGCATAGGCCACATATGGGTTATCAACGACTATAGCATTATTGGGTACCAAAGCTACAGCCTCTGAATTAACGATAACCGCACCGGCAGTTGTTGTGGCTAAAAATTTTTTATATTTTAAATTCGCTAAAAAGCTAATTTGATGATTAGAGGCGTTTTCTAATGTTGCAAAGCTTTCTACTAGAGATGTTTCATCGCCGTGTACAACGCCATCAATATGTTTAGCTATTTCAGCTAGCGTCCAGGCCACTAAATTGCTACTACTTTTGAGCTTTAAGTAATGTTAAAACTTTGGCGGTCATATCTACTTTCTCGCTGGCATAAATTACACCTTGATAAACAACTAAGTCATAAGACTCTTTTTTAGCTAGATCAACAATAGTTTTGGCAATTTTTTGTTCTAGTTTGCGTAACTCTTCATTACGACGAATAGATAAGTCTTCACTATACTCATCTTGCAAGCGTTTTAATTCACGTTGATCTGATAAAATTTTACGTTCTTTAGTTTTTTGCACGTCGGCAGCTAAGATTGCGCTATCTTTTGCTAATTTATCTTGATCAGCTCTAAGATTTTTGAGCCTGCTTTCTAATGATTTACCACGCGCTGAAAATTCCTTTTCTAAACGGGCTAATGCCTGAGTTTTTTGAGGTGATTGGTCCAGTACTGCTCCTGCATTTACAACACCAATTTTTAATTCCGCAGCATTAACGGATGTACCGACAACAGCAAGTACTAACAATAACCAACTTAACTTCATTTTTTTCACACTTTTCTCCATTGAAATTTAACTAAAATGTTGAACCTAATGAGAACTGGAAGGATTCAGTAGTATCATCTTCTTGCTCATTAAAAGGCGCTGCCATGCTGAATGACATAGCACCAAACGGTGATATCCAAATAGCTGAAAGACCGGCAGAATAACGCAATAAATTCGCATCAAAATCTTCATTGACGTCATAGACATTACCAAAGTCAGTAAATGCGCTCAAACGGATTGATTTTAATGATTTTTTCATAAACGGTACAGGAAAGATAATTTCAGCACCACCTGTAACCAGTAGGTTACCCCCTAGAGCTTCACCGTTTTCTTTAACACCGAGTGTATTTGTCTGGAAGCCTCGTACACTTCGAATACCACCGGCATAGAAATTTTGGAAGAATGGTAATTCTTCTGTATCACCATAAGCATCCGCATAACCAAGATTACCGCCTAATGCCAGTGTTAAAGAATCACTAATTGGGTGGTACCAATCGTTTTTATAACGCAATTTATAATATTGTAAAGATCCGACAGGTACTGAGACTTCAGCAGATAAACTTTGATTCATCCCACTCGTTGGCAAGGTCGCATTATCACGGGTATCATTTGACCAGCCTAAAGTCAGTGACCAAGTATCAAACTCATTGCCTTCTTTATTGACAAAATCTTGGTAGCGCTGGATAAGATTATTGTCAGGAAGCTTCAGTGTTGTATTTTCATAACCTAATGCTAAACGAATTCGATTTGACTCCGAAATCGGGATACCAAAGCTAATATCTCCACCCCAAACATCGGTATTAAAGCGAGCCAAATTAGCCTCTGTTGTATCTGTTTGTCTATAAAAGGCATTAAAACCTTGGCTAATGCCATCAACTGTCGCAAACGGATTTGTATAACCAAAGCTATAAACCGTATTTACACTACTATTATTAAAACCAAAGTTAATATGTTTACCACTACCTAAAAAGTTCTTTTGTGTGACATTGGCATTAAAAATCAAACCATCTGATTGTGAAAATCCTACACCTGCAGATAAACTACCAGAGGCCATTTCGGTCACATTGTAATCGAGATCAACTTGATCCGTAGTACCGGCAACGGGATTAGTTTCCACGTTTACATTTTCAAAATAACCAAGACGCTGGATCCTAGCACGCGATTGATTGACATCTTTGGTTGAGATCCATGAAGCTTCTTGTTGACGCATCTCCCGCCGTAGAACCACATCACGTGTTTTACTATTACCCGCGATATTAATTCTGCGAACATAAGCACGACGACCAGGATCGATAAAAAAGGTAAGTGAAACCTCATTAATTTCACGATCGATTGACGGTACAGCATTAACATTGGCAAAAGCATAACCATCATCACCCAAACGTCCTGTTAATGCTTCGGTGGTTTTAGTGATTGCTTTGCGTGAAAAGACAGCATCTTTTCTTATTGTCACTAATTCAAATAACTCTTTTTCCGGCGCGATCAAGTCACCAGCAAGACGTACTTCTTTTATCTTATAGCGGTCGCCTTCGGAAATATTAATGGTGATAAACATGTGCTTTTTATCATCGGTAATAGTCACTTGCGTTGATTCAACAGTGAAATCAACATAGCCTCGATCTAAATAAAACGAGCGTAAAGTTTCTAAATCAGCTGATAATTTCTGCCGTGAATATTGATTGTCACTAGTAAAAACAGACAGCCAACCACCTGTAGTTGATTCAAAATCTGTCAGTAAATCATCTTCATCATAAGCGGCATTACCGACAATATTGATGCTGCCGATCGTGGCTATTACACCTTCTGCCATCGTAATACGCACCGCTACGCGATTGCGTGATAACGGTGTTACCTCAGACTCAATCGTAACGCCATATTTTCCGCGGCTGAAATATTGTCGTTCTAATTCAAGCTCCACACGATCAAGCATTGCTTTTTCATATACTTGACCCTCAGCAAAACCAATTTGGCTAAGTGATTTTAATAAATCTTTACTATCAAGATCTTTATTACCA
This sequence comes from Methylophagaceae bacterium, assembly GCA_047636295.1. GTDB lineage: Bacteria > Pseudomonadota > Gammaproteobacteria > Nitrosococcales > Methylophagaceae. The sequence continues at coordinate 590 of JBLIKM010000025.1, read as the reverse complement.
ACAAACTCAATACTCGATATTGCAGGTCTTTCACTGACTTTAATGACTAAGATGCCATCTTGTTGTTCCACTTCAATATCATTGAAATACTTGGATTTAAATAAGGCCCGTATAATGCTTTTTGCATCATTACCCGTCATTTCATCGCCAACTTTTACCGTCAAATAGTTAAAGACAGTGCCCGCCGAAATTCGTTGCAATCCCTCGACTCGAATATCTTTTATAGTAAAAGACTCAGCCAATGCGATATTAGTGAGTAACAGTAATGCAAGTATCTGAAGTATTTTTGTCATTATTATTAAATTTTTACGGACGAAAAAACACTAGTGTAACCGTAAATCGATCCATTATCCAAACACTCTTGATAAGTCATTGAAAAAGGCAAGAAACATCAACATCAAAAGCAATATCATGCCGATCTTCTGACCTTGTAATTGGGCATAATCTGATAGCGGCGAGCCTCGTAACCATTCAACAAAATACATCGCTAAATGGCCACCATCTAATATTGGAATTGGCAATAAATTTAATATACCTAAACTAATGCTGATCATTGCCAAAAAACTAAGGAATGGCATTATTCCACGCTC
>JBLIKM010000024.1:0-11913 GCA_047636295.1 Methylophagaceae bacterium | reverse complement strand
AGTAACAGCGTTTCTTTTTGTTGCATCCCATATCTGATTTTTAAGTAATTTTTTTTCTGGATAACGACTTTTCATATCTATTAATTCAGGACCTAATGTTCCTACTAACTCCCCCCCAGCAATTGCATGACAGGCTAAGCAATTACCTTTTGTCCGATCAAACGCTATTTCCTTGCCCTGCTGCACTATATTATCTGCTGCTAAGGCATCAGCTTCGGTTGCCAATGAATAAGGAATCCCTACTGTAAAAAGAGTCACAAGACCAGCTATTTGCATTAATACTCTATTCATACTATTTTTCCTAATTCAAATTATAAAAATTATTTTTAGTGAATACTTTCAATCATATACGACACAGCCGCACCAATTTCTTGTGCTGTTAAGCTCGGGTTACCACCTTTAGCGGGCATCACACCTGACTCACCAGTAAACCCTTCTAATGCGTGTTTTTTCAGTACTTCAAATCCTTGTGTAGTGCGTGACTCCCACGCTACTTTATCACCAAATATTGGCGCACCAGCAACCCCTTGACCATGACAGATTGAACAAGAATTCCCGTAAACCTTACGACCAATTCTGATTTGATCTTCTAATGATATTTTATCCTGCTCTTTAGAATCTGATGTCTTAGCTGCTGAAGAATTCTTTTCGTTAGACTTCTGTTTCTCAGCCACATGGTCTAGTGGTGTGATCCCTTTAATTGCAGAAGTAATTTTTATCGTTTTAGGATCTTTGCAATTTTTCATACAGGCTGGATTTTTAACATCCGGCCGGTTATCTATATAGAAGCCATCCTTGTTAGGCATCTGTATTTCTGTAAAATTACTTTGTGTCAGTTCAAAATCATCTTCTACTATTCCATTTAGATAAAGTATGTATGCTGTCAAGGAGTATGTCTCATCGATAGTTAATGACTGTGGTTGTGTAAAAGGCATTGCTCTATGGATATAGTCCCAGAGAGTACTTGCATATGGCCAATAACTACCCACCGTTTTTTCTGGTTTTGCATGGGTCAATGTATCGAATCCACCTGCAAGTTTTGGCCACCGCCCTTTACCTTCTCCAAACGCGCCATGGCATGAGGCACACTTTGCATCGTATAATTCTTCACCGTATGATACTGAACCACTGCCATCGGGTAAGCCTTTCCCATCTGGCCTTACATCAATATCCCATCCAGCTATTTCCTCCTGTGTGGCAGGTTTACCATAGCCATAGTAGCCAGGCTCTTGACTCCAAACAGCTTGTGAGGTCACTAATATGCTGATCAACAACATAAGATTTTTTATATTTTTATTATCCCAACTGAACATTGCTTACCGTCCCATCTGAATCTACTTTCCATGTGTGAATAGAGTTTTTATGATAGATAGAATTACTACCTCGTACATCTCTCAACTGTGTCAGTGTAGGCTGTACATACCCGGTCTCATCAATAGATCGACTTTGCAATATAAGTGGCTCTCCCTGCCAATTAATTTCCAGACTAAATCTAGTGATCGCTTTTGGTAAAACTAGTCCTTTTAGCTTAGCTTGACGCCATGTTACTCCGCCATCAAATGATACGTCTACACGCTTAATTGTCCCTCGGCCAGACCAAGCTATACCTTCTAACTCATACGGGCCTTTCCTTAATATTGGGCGTTCTGGACACGGTGATGTAATGACCGAATTTGATTCCTGAATATAACTAAACTTTCTTGCTTTTCCATCCGGCATTAAATCTGTGTATTTAGATGTTTCTTCCCTTTGATACCAGGGTTTATCTCCTATTTCTAAACGTCGCAGCCATTTGATACTTGTATTGCCTTCCCAGCCTGGATTAAACAACCGTACTGGGTAGCCCTGTTCTGGCCGTAGTTTCTCACCATTCTGTGCGAAAACGACTAGCGTATCATCTAGGGCCTTTTCAATAGGAATGCTTCGTGTCATCGTCGCACCATCGGCACCTTCTGCTAAAACCCATTTAGCTTCTGGTAGTAAACCAACCTCATCCAAAATAGTTGACAACTTAACGCCTGTCCACTCACAACAACTCAACATGCCGTGGGTGAACTGCAAAGCTTCCATTTGAGCGCCTCGCCATTCCATACCACCATTGGCCGGACACTCGAGAAAGTGAATAACCGACTCGGATGGAAAACGCATCAAATCATCCATTGTTAAGATGATGGGATTCTTAACCATGCCATGTATTATTATACGGTGGTCATCAGGATTAACATCTGGTAATCCTGCATGATATCGCTCAAACACTAATCCACTAGGCGTTATAATCCCCTTCATTTCATGGATAGGGGTCATACTTATAGATGATTGCGATGTCGCTGTTAACCACGATACGGTCCGCCGTACAACGTCATCCTCAAATTTCGAAGGTTGACCGTAGGGAACGGATACTACGCCTCGACCTAAACTTTTAGTCCAAGCAGGTACATTAGGAGGTAATGAACTGTTTGTAGCCATTACTTTGGCTGCGCTCATTGCAAATGCTGACCCAGCAGTTAACTGGAGTCCCCTTAGTAAAAAATTTCGACGCTCTGAAACCGGCATTTCAGCGGCCTCATCCTTAATTTCTTTGAGTAAGTCACTCGTTTTTCCAGATAGCTTTTTCACATTTCACCTGTATATTTACTTATATCACTATTGTCCATAACTATATAGTATCAATTTATATACTTTTTATAATACGTATATCCACCTAATTAACTGGTTATTGAAATTTATGAACATAAAATACCTCTCCACATCAACACTATTATTTTTCAGCACTGCTTTTTTCACTTTTTCTCATGCCATCGATAACGCAGACAAAAACGACAGCTCCTTTTCAGAACATTTTATCGTTGAATTGGTAACAGAAAATATATATGTCATTCAAGGCTCCAAGGAAGGTCCCAGTCCTATTAATAAAGGCTTTATTAATAACCCTGGTTTTGTAATTGCAGATTCAGGTGTCATTGTCATCGACCCAGGAAGCAGAAATGAAGTCGGTGAAATTGTACTAAAGCGAATTAGCCAGATAACATCACTTCCGGTCATCGCTATATTTAATACACATGAACACGGAGATCACTGGCTTGCCAATCAAGCAATATTAGATACGTATCCTGACATTCCGATTTATGCTCACCCAAACATGATTGAATCAATAAACAATGGTATTGGTAAACACTGGCTTAACCTGATGGGACAACTCACAGAATCTCCTCTAGATAATACAAGTATTAAAGCACCTACTCACCAAGTGCATAATAATGAAGAAATAGTCATTGATAATCTAACGTTTAAAATTCATCATTATGGTAATAGCCATACTAACAATGACATCATGATAGAAGTCGTTGAGCTTGATACAATCTTTCTTGGTGATAACGTTTTAAATAAACGAATGCCTCATCTTGACGATGGCGATATAGTAAGCAACATATCGACTATCAATGAAATTTTAAAGTTAGATATTAAATATTTCATACCCGGTCATGGTGCTCCAGGCATAAAAACAATAGCTGAAGAATATCTAGAATACTTAACGTTATTACATAAATCTGTCGAACACTATTACCACGAGGGTAAATTAGCCTTCGAGATGAAAGGTCCCATTGAGGATTCAATGGAAAAATTCTCAGGCTGGATTGATTTTGATAAAGAACTAGGAAAGAACATCAGCTTAGTCTATCTGCAAGTTGAACTAGATGACTTTTAGAATCTGTCATCAATTCTATATAACTTTAATTTTATTTTAATAACACAACAGGATACCAAGAGGAACATGCACTCTGAGCGGCTTGCTTTGTAAGTGTCTGAACCTTTAGCAAGTTTGTTTAGGCACTCACTTATCTCAGCACTAAGACAGACTAAGTAACTGCCTTCAAAATAGGCATAAGTGATCTGGATAATCGCATTGCATCGGTACATCACAACCATGGCAGGCGAGGCAATCTCTGTTCCATTAAAAAATGATGCAGTAATTGTTTCGCCTGAGTGTACGAGCAATCATAAGAGGCGGCAGCTTACCTTAATAATAGTGATCTGATACGTAATGCCTATCGAAAAGCATTAACAAGAGCGGGAATTAAGGCTTTTACATGGCATGTCTTACAGCACTTCTCGGGTGTGCTGACATGTTCAATATGGAACGCCTATTACGGTGCTGCATGCATTAGCCAGGAGGTCTGATATTGCAATGGTGAAAAAGTTTGCAGGTTTGTGGGGATATTACACATTCATCGTCATATAAATAAACATGCCATATCCTGATGACTATTTCCGTACTATTTACGGACAAAGTTTAAATATTTAAAATAACTTAATACGTAAATATCAGTAATACATTGATTTTATTGGTCGGAACAGCAAGATTCGAACTTGCGACCCCTTGTCCCCCAGACAAGTGCGCTACCAGACTGCGCCATGCCCCGACTGTAATAAAATCATACACTTACTATTTTAACGGCTCGTCAAAGCAATATTTTCGAAATCAACATAAGGTGTAAGCGGCAGCTTATTATACCTTGGCTGGGTGGAATGGGGTAGAAATAGATGGGAGTAGTACCACTGATTTAGAGCCAGCTATTCTGCCAGCTTAGTTAAAACACAGTGTGCTTAAAACATTTAAAATCAGAATATTATCCTAGCTGAAGATCATCACTGACTAACTAGCTAGACTAAGGGATGTAGCCCAACTAGTCCTAATATAATGCAGGGGTTTTGCTGGGAACGTGATATTTATACCAAGAAAGTATGAATCTGTTCTAGCTCTTTCATCATTTCGTGAATAATGTGTTTTTTATTATCTTGTGTTGATTCTGGTTTTACACCAGCTTCAAGTCGCTGTCGAGCGCCACCGATAGTAAATCCTTGTTCGTATAATAATTCGCGAATTTCACGAATTAATACCACATCATGTCGTTGATAATATCGTCTATTACCTCTACGTTTGACGGGTTTAAGTTGCGAGAATTCTTGTTCCCAATATCGTAAAACATGTGGTTTAACACCACACAACTCACTCACTTCACCGATGGCAAAGTAGCGTTTACCTGGAATAACGGGTAATTCGTTATTGTTACTCGCTTCTAACATAATTATCCACCCTAGCTTTTAATTTCTGCCCTGGACGAAAGGTGACTACACGCCGTGCAGAAATTGGAATTTCTTCACCTGTTTTTGGATTTCTGCCTGGTCGTTCACTTTTGTCTCTCAACTCAAAGTTACCGAATCCCGATAATTTGACATGTTCGCCAGATTCTAACGCACCGCGAATTTCTTCAAAAAACATTTCTACTAATTCTTTAGCTTCACGTTTATTAAATCCCAACTCGTCATATAGTTGTTCTGTCATGTCGGCTTTTGTCAGTGCCATGGTTACCCTCTAATATTTCTTTTTTCTATCCAGCTTACGATCTAATCGTTGCACCGACGTGTTGTTGTAATTTTTGTGTCACCGAATGCATCAACGTATCAACGTCTTCATCAGTCAATGTGCGTTCAGCATGTTGAAGCTGAAATGCGACTGCTATACTCTTCTTACCAACCTCAACACCTGCCCCACTATAAACGTCAAACAGTTGAATTGACACAAGAATATCAGATTCTATCTCATTCAAGCAATGTTCAATTTCACCAGCCGTAGTCTTATCATCTATAACTAATGCTAAGTCTCGACGAAGTGCGGGGAATCGTGATAAAGCTGAAAATGAAGGCACCTTAGCAGAAAGTACCGCCGACAATGCCAATTCAAATACATAAACTCTGCAGTTGATATCTAAAGGCTTGTTGAGTCGTGGATGCAGTGCACCTATCCAACCAATTGCTTTCTCATTTTTATAGATCCGCGCTGATTGTCCTGGATGAAGTGCGGGATGTGACTCTGAAACAAAATGAATATTATCTTCATTTCCCAAATCTAATAAAGCTTCAACATCTGCTTTTGCGTCAAAAAAATCAACGGCTCGTTGTTTTTTTGACCATTGTTCCGCATAACGGCTACCACAGAGAACACCACCAATATGACGATGTTGTTCAACATTATCACTGGTGCCAGTAAAAATACGACCCACTTCAAATAAACGGACACGTTCATGTTGTCTATTAAGATTGTAGGCCATCGCTTGTATAAGTCCTGGCCACAATGATGTTCTCATAACGGATAAATCCGCAGAAATTGGATTTGCTAAAGCAATAGCCTGCTCACCTTCAATAGCTAGATATTGCTGAATTGTGGGATCTACAAAGCTGTAGGTAATGGCTTCTTGATAACCACGATCAACTAGCAATGCCTGTAAACGGTGCGTTGCCAATGTATATTCTGAAATGTCAGCGCTTAAAACTGTGCCTTGCGGACGTGTTTTTGGTAATTTATCGTAACCATATAAACGTCCAAGCTCTTCAATCAAATCTACTTCAATCGCAATATCAAAACGGAAACTGGGTGCAGTAACTTGCCAACCCTCATCGTTAGCTACAACGGTTAAGCCTAGACGTGTCAGTTGGTCTTCGACTTGTGTAGCATCAATATGAATACCTAACACACGTTTAATTCTATTTGCACGTAATTGTATTACGCGAGCTTGCGGTAGATCCGATTCTGATACTACTTCGCTAATAATGCCTGATTGACCACCAACAATGTCTAACAATAAAGCGGTGGCACGTTCGATCGCTACTTTAGCTAGCTCAGGATCGACTCCACGCTCAAAACGATGTGATGAATCGGTATGTAAACCATATTCTCGTGCTCGGCCAGCAATTGCTAGGGGATTAAAAAATGCTGCTTCTAGAAATAAATGGGTTGTTTGGTCGCCAACACTTGATGTCTGTCCACCCATAATGCCGGCAAGTGCTAGTGGCGATACTTGGTCAGCGATAACTAAACTAGTATCATTAATGGCTATTTCCTGACCATCTAACAACGTTAACTTTTCACCTTGTTCGGCCATTCTGACTTTAATGCCGCCGTTTAATGTATTCAGGTCAAAAGCATGCATCGGTTGCCCTAATTCTAACATCACGTAGTTAGTAATATCGACCACAGGACTAATTGAACGCACGCCACTACGCCGTAACTTTTCTTGCATCCATACCGGCGTTTTCGCTTTGACATTAATATTTTCAATCACGCGCCCTACATAACGTGGGCAAGCACTTGTTGCTTCAACCTCAATGCTTAATCGAGCGGAGCTTTGTTCATTATTTGTTTCTTGTGGCCAATGAGTGAGATCACAGCCTGTCAACACGCCTACTTCACGGGCTATACCTGCAATGCCCAAACAATCACTACGATTAGGCGTTAAATCAACATCAATCGAAACATCATCAAGATCTAAATATTTTCTAATATTTTGACCAACAGGTGCATCCGATGCGAGTTCCATTAAGCCATCAGCATTTTCAACCATGCCAAGTTCTTTTGCTGAACACAACATGCCAAATGATTCAACACCACGTAATTTGGCTTTCTTAATTTTAAAATTCCCAGGTAACACAGCACCAATTACGGCAACGGGGATCTTTAAATCTAAACGGACATTGGCGGCGCCACAGACTATAGAAAGTAATTCATCTGCCGCTACATCCACTTTGCATAGACGTAATTTATCAGCATCTGGATGAGGCTCTATAGAGACAACTTGTCCCACAAGCACACCGGTAAAATCACCAGCAACAGGCTCAACGGCATCAACTTCTAAGCCTGCAAGTGTTAACTGAGCAATTAATGTTGCCGTATCGACGTCAGGATTTACCCATTCGCGTAACCATTTTTCACTAAATTTCATTGTGTTATCTCAAAATTAATTGAACTGACGCAAGAATCGCAGATCATTTTCAAAAAATAAACGAAGATCATTGACGCCATAACGTAACATTGCCAATCGTTCAACTCCCATACCAAATGCAAGGCCTAGATATTTTTCACTATCAATATTGACGTGTTCAAATACAGTCGGATGTACCATGCCACAGCCCAATACTTCCAACCAGCCGGTATGGCTACACACTCGGCAACCTTCGCCGTTACACATCACACACTCAATATCCGCTTCTGCTGAGGGTTCTGTAAATGGGAAATAGGATGGTCTAAAACGAACCTTTAAATCTTTTTCAAAGAAAGCCTGTAAGAAATCAGACAAGATGCCTTTTAAGTCGGTAAAACTCACATTTTCATCGACCATCAAACCTTCAACCTGATGGAACATCGGGGTATGGGTTAAGTCAGAATCACAGCGATAAACTCGACCTGGAGCGATAATCCGTAACGGTGGTTCTTCATTTTCCATAACGCGCACTTGTACTGGCGAAGTATGCGTTCGCAGCAAGGTTTCGGCGTTAAAATAGAAGGTATCATGCATCGCACGAGCAGGATGATGTTCTGGAATATTCAGTGCGGTGAAATTATGCGTACTATCTTCAATTTCTGGTCCTTCAGCCACTTCAAAACCGATTTGTTGAAAGTATTGTTCTATCCGTTGCAAAGTCCGTGTAACAGGGTGTAAACCGCCAGTCTGTTCACCACGACCCGGCAATGTAACATCAATCTTTTCAGCTTCTAATGCTGCATTCATTGCAGATTCAGCTAATAATTTTCTGCGGATATCAATTAAACCAGCTACTTCTTGTTTAGCTAGATTGACTGATTTACCTATAACGGGCCGCTGTTCAACACTGACATTACCCAGTTCTTTCAAGTAAGCAGTAATTTTGCCCTTCTTACCCAAATATTCAACACGAACGACTTCCAAGACAGCATTGGTATCTGCATGAGCAATTGCATCTTTTGCAGTTGCAACAATGTCATTTAATGCTTGTAACTGCGAGTCAAGCTCAGCCATACTATTCACACCTGAAAATTGATTACTACAAATAAAAAAGGGCCGTCGTAACGGCCCTTTTCTCTATCAACACACTGCTATATTACTTGATAATAAGTAAGATAGTTTTACTCAGCTAAAGCCACTTTCGCTTTTTCAGCGATAACAGCAAATGCTGCTGAGTCATGCATTGCGATATCAGCAAGTACTTTACGATCGATTACGATATTTGCTTTTTTCAAGCCATTAATCATACGACTGTAAGACAGTCCACATTCACGTGCACCAGCATTGATACGTGCAATCCATAATGTACGGAAGGTACGTTTTTTCTGACGACGATCACGGTATGCGTATTGCCCAGCTTTGGTGACAGCTTGAACAGCTACACGATATACATTTTTACGACGGCCTTGATAACCCTTGGCCTGATCGATAACTTTTTTATGTCGCGCATGAGCGACTACACCACGTTTAACTCTTGGCATGAGATAACTCCTTAATAATTATAGATTCGGCAACATTTTACGAACTGAACGATGATCGGCTTTGCTAACCATCAATGTTGAACGCAATTGGCGTTTCCGCTTTGTGCTCTTCTTAGTAAGGATGTGGCTGGTAAACGCTTGTGAGCGTTTAAACTTACCGCTACCAGTAAGTCTGAAGCGCTTTGCAGCACCTCTATGTGTTTTTATTTTTGGCATTATTTCGAACTCCGCATTCGTATTTTATTAAATTAATTTATTTTTTATTGGGTGCTAAAACCATAATCATTTGACGTCCTTCTTTCTTAGGGCGCTGCTCGACAACAGACAGTTCTTTAAGATCTTCAGCTACTCGTTCTAGTAACTTTAATCCTAAGTCCTGATGTGCCATTTCGCGTCCACGGAATCTAAGACTAACTTTTGTTTTATTACCTTCTTCCAAGAAACGTGTCAGGTTGCGTAGTTTTACCCGATAATCTCCATCTTCTGTGCCCGGTCTGAACTTAATCTCCTTGACCACAATTTGTTTTTGTTTCTTTTTAGCAATTGCTTTTTGCTTATTAGTTTCAAATACAAACTTACCGTAATCCATAATACGGCAAACTGGTGGACTTGCTTGCGCAGAAATCTCCACCAAATCTAGCTCTGCTTCTTCAGCGAGTGTTTTAGCTTGCGCTAGTGGCACTACACCTAATTGTTCACCATCTGCCCCTGTTAGGCGCACTTCTCTGGCGGTTATTTCACCATTCAGCTTTTTGTCATCAGTAGCGATTACGTTAATCCTCTAAAATAATTCGGCCGCGGGCAGCAATATCAACCCTTAAGGTATTGACGAAATCATCAAGTGTCATAACACCCAAATCGTCACCCTTACGAGTTCGTACTGCCACGGAGTTTTCTTGTGCTTCACGATCCCCAAGTATAATCAGATAAGGAACGCGGCGCAATGTGTGTTCACGTATTTTAAAGCCTATCTTCTCATTTCTCAAGTCTATATCAGCTCTAAAACCTTTATTTTGTAATTCTTTGACGATTTTTTTGGCATATTCAGACTGGTTTTGACTGATTCCCATGACCACTACTTGACGTGGTGCCAACCAAGTCGGAAAAGATCCCGCATATTCTTCGATCAAAATACCGATAAATCTTTCTAATGATCCAAGAATTGCGCGGTGCAGCATGACCGGCACTTGCTTACTACCATCGTCTGCAACATAAGTAGCATCTAAGCGACCCGGCATTGAGAAATCAACCTGTATAGTCCCGCACTGCCACACTCGGCCAAGACAATCTTTTAATGAAAACTCAATTTTAGGACCATAAAAAGCACCTTCACCAGGTTGTAAGTCCCACGCTAAACCCTTGTCATTTAAGGCGCGTTCCAGTGCATGTTCGGCTTTATCCCATACCTCATCACTACCCACTCGATTTTCTGGTCTTGTAGATAATTTGACTATAATTTCGTTAAAGCCGAAGTCAGCATAAACATCTTTCAACAAATCCATAAATGTTGAGACTTCAGACTGAATTTGATCTTCAGTACAGAAAATATGCGCATCATCTTGCGTAAAAGCACGTAAACGCATCAATCCATGTAAGGTTCCTGATGGCTCATTACGGTGACATGATCCAAATTCAGCCATCCGTAAAGGTAAGTCACGGTAACTTTTCAAACCTTGATTATAGATTTGCACATGACATGGACAATTCATTGGTTTAATGGCGAAGTCGCGATTATCAGAATGGGTTGTAAAAATCATCTCACCAAACTTATCCCAGTGACCTGACTTTTCCCACAAGGTGCGATCAACTACCTGCGGCGTACGTACTTCTTGATAATCATTTTTTTGTAAAACATCACGAATGTAATTTTCTACTTCGCGATAAATCCGCCAACCATTATCGTGCCAAAACACCATTCCTGATGCCTCTTCCTGATGATGGAATAAATCGAGTGATTTACCAATCTTGCGATGGTCACGTTTTTCAGCTTCTTCTAAACGAAAAAGGTATTGTTTTAAGGCTTTTTTGTCAGTCCACGCTGTACCGTAAATACGTTGCAGCATTTCATTATCTGAATTACCGCGCCAGTATGCACCGGCAAGTTTCATCAATTTAAACGCTTTTAATTTACCCGTACTCGGTACATGTGGACCACGACACAAGTCGATGAAATCGCCTTGTCCATATAACGATAATGTTTGTCCTGTTGGAATATCTTCTAAAATCTCAGCTTTATATGCTTCGCCCATACTGCGAAATTTTTCGATACCCGCCTCACGCGAGATTTCTTCACGAATAATCGGCAAATCTTGTTTTACCAGTTCTGCCATCCGTTTTTCAATTTTAGTTAAATCTTCAGGTGTAAAACCTTTAGCATAAGAAAAATCGTAATAAAAGCCGTTTTCAATCACAGGGCCAATTGTCACCTGTGCTTCTGGGAATAACTGCTTCACCGCTTGCGCCATTAAATGCGATGTAGAATGACGAATAATATCTAGCGCTTCTTCATCTCTTTCTGTAATGATCGCGACATCGGCATCTTGGTCAATGACATGTGTTGTATCAACTAATTGACCATTTACCTTACCTGCAAGTGCAGCACGGGCTAAACCAGC
>JBLIKM010000023.1:0-12825 GCA_047636295.1 Methylophagaceae bacterium | reverse complement strand
TACGGTTGTTTTATTATCACTCATACGATTTTATCTGCTCCTAGTGGAATGGTGACATGGATTTTCTATCCAGCGCCTAAACTACTTTCCAAAATAAATGTTCCCCCTAAACTCTGTGCTCGCTCACGCATGCCCAATAAGCCAAAATCGACATCAGAGTGAAAATCTTGAATCTCCATTCCTTTACCATTATCAGCGATATCAATCACTAACTGATTTTGTTTCAGTTCTTCATCAAATTGATTACTGACTGAAATGACCATTTCGCTGGCATTTGCATGGCGAACAGCGTTAGTAATGGCTTCCTGTACCACTCTAAATACAGTCATATTCATGACTTCATTCAAGTTATCTAATTGTTCCGATACATTTAATGCAAAAGCTATATCTGGTTGTCGCTTTTGCCAAGCTGAAATACATTCCTGTAAGGTCGGAATTAAGCCCAAGTCATCTAAAGGGCTAGGACGTAGCCGAGTTATCATATTATGCACTACATCATAAATATGACTGGCAACATCAATAATCGCTTGAGCACTTCGGTAGACCTTAGGTTCTGTAGTTTCGCTACGATTACGAATTAATACTGCATCTGTTTTAATTGCCGTCAAACACTGCCCTAGTTCATCGTGTAATTCTCGAGCTAAATGTCGACGTTCGGCTTCTTGAGCTTCGGCCATATGATGTGTCAATAAGCGTGTTTCGCGTAATTGATTTTCAGCTGCTTCGGCCTGTTTGAGTTCGGTAATATCTCTTAATGTACAGATAACACCTCGCACTAGTCCATCGGCATCTATTAGCGGAACAGTTGAAAATAAAATAGACGTAATCTCACCATCAGGCAATGGCAAACCTGTCTCTAAATTCTCTACCGTTTCACAGTTTTCCAAAATCTTAGCAATTCGACCGCGATATTCGGTAAAGCCTAAATTGGCTAAGGCGTCGCCTACTAGCAAGCTAGTTTGATGGCTAAATAAGCGCTCAGCGGCCGGATTACAAAACGTAATATTGCCGGCATGATCTAAAGATAAAATAGCATCGCCAGTTTGTTTGACCAGTGTAGCTAAGCGGCGGTTTTCTTCAATGCTTCGTTCAAGTGTTTGGCCCATGCGATTAAATGTCTGACTTATTTGATTCATTTCTGCCAAAGAGAAGCGCGGCAAACGTATGTGAAGAGCACCACGCTCGAAATCAGATAAAGCAACTAATAAACGGTCAAGTGGCCTAAGTAGCCAACCTACACCCCAATATAAAAATAGCCCGACAAAAATAAATATGCCGAAACCTAGCTCTAAAATACCGCGAAGATCTAGCCAGCGGTCACTGATTTCCTGTAATGGTGCTGCATAAATCACCATATGGCCATTACCAAAACGCTTGGTTAATGGTGTCACCCTCGGGAACAATATCTTAACAAACCAGGCAGGTGGCTTTACCCCACTGTTAGCCTGTGGCTCGCCCTCATATAACAATCCTTTAGAATCAAATAATAAGATATGTAAACTACGAATTTCACCTAAGACTTTGACTAATTCATGCAGGTGCTCATAAACCCCTACTTCTCTATTGAGTGATTTTCCAGAGAGTGAAACGATCATTAGGCGGGCTGCGGCTGCCATAGTATCTTCCATTTCAATCTTCACTGACTGTCGGGCATTACTGATCAATACAGCTGTACTCGCCAATAATGACGTTATCAACAATACGGCAAAAAACAGATGTACCTTTACCTTTAGACTCATCCTACAATTGCTTCCGCTATGCCTTTAGCACCCATATTAACCACCCAACGAATAGTGATTTTATCGCCTAGCTGACCACCTGCTAATTGAAAAGAAAAATAGGGATTGCGCGCAGTTGCTGTGCCACATTTTATCGTAAGCACCTCATCTTGATTACGCCAACAGCGAATATCCTGAATAAACTCAGCGGGAATCAATTCGCCCTCCTCATTCTTCCCTCGTCCGGTATGCATCGGATGAGCTAATAACAAGCGCACGGTTATTTCATCTTTTTTTAGCTTCGCTCGAATGCGATCCTTTGCGACTAGAGCCATTAGGCGCATCCTCCAATATCCACTTCGACAATCCGCGATGTTTTATATAACTTGCCACCGGCACTGACAACAGCAATGACTAAGGAATCCTCACTGATTTTAATCATACTTTTGACAGGCAATCTTACTGCAGATGTAAAATCTAAACTCATGGCTAATGGATTAGGATTTTTTTCAACCAATACCGCAATGCGCTCAATATCATTTAATGTGCTTCGAATTTCAATTGGCACCGATGCTCCGTTCACGGCATAACTAGGTGGACTACCCACTTTAAATTGCACAACTGAATCGTCGACTACTTCTGCCTGTCCAAGCAATGCCATTAATGCATCTTCAACCGTTTTTGCACTAAATGCATCCATTGGCCAATGAGCCAATACACGCTGCGGTAATATCAGACCACTCGCTGCCACTAGCGCTAGCGTCGATGCCGAAATCACGCCTTTTAAAACAGTTCTACGTTGTTCAAGCATATTATTTGCCATTACAATTTTTCCATCTGTGCCAATGTCATTTCAACCTCACGCAATCGAGAACTTATTTTAGCTAATTGATACTCATCATTTTTAGCAAAACCTGCCGCTAAGCGGAGTTGATCCAAGGCCTGATCTAAGCGACCCGAACTATAATAATACTCTGCAAGCCAACTATGAGACTGACTTTTCTGTCCCATATCAGCTTTAGCTTCTGATAATAATTTATAAAGCTGCCGAGACGGCGCGCCCAATTCTAGTTGGGTCTGCAATAAGGCTATAGCCTTTGCAGGTAAATTAGCTTGTAATAATGCATCTACTTGCTTCAACGTCAGCGCCTGATCATTAGGGTATAATTTTTGATTATCGTTATAAATCGTTAAAGCTGCGGACAACCTACCTACTGCTATTTCAAGATCTGCCAAGGCTAATTGATAGCTCAATCGGTCTTTGTCTTGATCGATCAGTTTTTGTATTACTGAACGTGCCTGTGTGTAATCACCTTTAGCCGTTAAAGCTAAACCATAACCATACTGCGTCGCCATATTATTCAGGTTACTTCCGGACTCCAAGGCATTGGCATAATACTGTGTTAATTGGTTTAAATTAGTCGCCGCCATCACCCGCAACTTTTCACGGATCAGATAAAACTGTAAATTATCCCCTAGTTGTTTTTTTAATGGATACGTCACTGCCCGTCCTCGCGCATCAGCGATACGAGATGTTGTCACCGGGTGAGTCCGTAAGTATTCAGGCACTACACTACTGGAATAAAACCGGCTTGTTTGTTGTAAGCGTTCAAAAAATGTAGGCATCGCTAGCGCATCAAAACCTGAACGTACTAGTGTCAACATACCTAAGTTATCCGCTTCACTCTCATTCGCACGGGTAAAGTTTATTTGTGCTTGAACGCCACCTGCCTGCACGGCCATAATCGCTGCCGTTCCCATTTTTGCATCTACCGTCGCGCCTAATAATGCCGCAGCGATCATAGCCACCGTCATTGGTATGCTCCTCTGTTTGGATTGCTCAAAACTTCGTAAGAGATGACGCTGGGTAATATGTGCGATTTCATGTGCCATAACCGAAGCGACTTCGTCTTCACTCTGGCTGGCCAGTATCAGACCACTGTGCATACCAATAAAGCCACCCGGTGCAGCAAAGGCATTGATCGATGGGTCGGGTACCATGAAAAATGTGAAGTTCAAAGAAGGTGCGTCACTATTGGCAGCTAAACGATAACCTAATGACTGTAAATAACTATTAACTTCAGGATCATCAATTAAATCAACTGATTGTTGCAGGCGCCAGAAAAATGATTGACCGATTTGATATTCTTGCTGTGGCGAGATCAACGCTCCCGCACTATCACCCATTTCAGGCAAAGCGATATCAAGCGCATGCACCGATAACAATGGCCAAGCGATTAACCCTAATAATAGTACGCTAATTTTTCTCATAATGATTCGTAGACATCTCAGCTCCTAAAAGGGTTCCTACAAGACAAACGATATATTTAAGTTTAAAATTAAATGATAAATATAGATATAAAACTTAGGGGAAAACATGTCACATTTTGATGTGGAGCTCGATACATCGGGCCTAAACTGCCCATTACCTGTCCTGAAAGCACGCAAAGCTTTATCAGTAATGACCACAGGCCAACGATTACATTTAATCGTAACAGATGCCGGTGCAAATAAGGATATTCCTGCTTTCTCAAAAATGACGGGCAATCCATTAATTGAGTCTAAAGAACAAGATGGTAAGTTGCACTTTATTCTGGAAAAAGGTGGCGCATAATGGCTAAAAAACTCGCTATTATTGCTAGTATAAGGTACGCAAGATTCTGCCTACCCGCCATTTTTGTTCGCATCAATGGCCATAGCACTCGGATTTGAAGTGAAAATATTCTTCACTTTCTACGGCCTGCAATTACTCAATAAAGAACTCAATTTAAAAGTTTCACCATTTGGTAACCCTGCAATGCCAATGCCCGTTACCATTCCCAGCATCGTACCAATCATACCTGGCTTAGAGTGGTTTGCGACATGGATGATGAAACGCAAACTCAGACTCAAAGGCGTAGCCAGTGTAGGGGAGCTGCGTGACATTTGTATTGAAACAGGCGTCGAACTGATTGCCTGCCAAATGACAGTTGACCTATTTGACTTTAAAGACGAAAACTTCATTGATGGAATTAGTCGTGGTGGTGCAGCAACATTCTTAGAATTTGCTGGTGATGCGGACGTTACACTTTACATTTAGCGGTTCATCGCCGAGAAACGAAAGACGGTGAGCGGAACACAAGCAATGTATTAAACGTCCGATCTCTGTTGGTTCACCCTATCTTCACAATGATTTTTTAGCTTCAGATAGTGATAATATATACTTCAATTTAATAACGACTTTAGAGACCTTTTTCAGCATCTAATCTGTGCCAAGGTCTCGCTTAACTATTTTACTTGAATGGATATTGTAATGGCCGAGAAAGAAACTGATGACAATTTAGAAGATATGACTTCAGAAGAAGGCCGCTCGAAATTTACCTTCAAGGGCCTTTCAAAACCGACGCTGATCAAGATCGCTATTGGCTTAATCACCCTATTGATTATAACGGGCGTTGCTTATTTTTTCTTGATGACCACAGATGATAAAACACCAGAAGACATTATTTCCTCAGAGCTAACAGCGTCGGAATCAGTTGAAGCTGAAAGCGAATCTGCTGATACCTCAGAAACCGCGCCATTGACTAAGCAATATACTGCCGAGGATATTCAAATCCTGGAAATGCGTGAAGAAGCCGTCACTCTAAAAGAACAAAATCTACAAATGAAAGAGCGGCTAAGTAAATTAGAGGGCCAGCAAGATCCAAACGCTGAACCCGCTGAATCAGCAGAAAATAAAACTACGCCTGAAGATGATAAAAATATAGATGCCGACATCGATGTCGATTTAGATGCCAGTGTAGATAACAGAGTAAATGCAAAAGAAGTTGTCGCTAAACCTAAGGTTAAAATAAATCCATACGCCAATTTGTATTCGAGAGACAGCACCTTAATACGTAATCCACAAACTGAACTACCACCCGAACCTTCGTGGGGTGAATTTGACCCGCTTTACCGAGGGAAATAATCGCTAATCATCTTATTTTTCTAAGCTTCTCGCCCGCTAAAAAAGTGCAGCCATAAACAAATAGTTTGATTTTAGACAGGGCTTGTAAATTTCAACGTTATAATTGTTTCAGCAACGTTGTAAAATCTTCAGCCGCCATCGGTTTAGCTATTAGATAACCTTGAATATAATCACATTGGTGTTTTTTAAGAAAATCTAATTGTGCCTGAGTTTCCACCCCTTCTGCAACCACTTGCAGTCCAAGTTCATCTGCCATGACGATAATCGCTCGGGAAATGGCAGCATCATCACTATCCAATGGCAGATCTTTGATAAAGGCACGATCTATTTTGAGTTTGTCGATAGGAAAACGCTTTAAATAAGCCAGTGATGAGTAACCGGTACCAAAATCATCAATGGAAATAGCGAAGTTCATCGCTTAAGTTGATGTAGAATTTCAATGGCTTGTTCTGGATGACGCATTAACATGCCCTCGGTAATTTCTAATTCCAGGGTAAAACCTTGTGGATTGAGCTTGTATTTTTTAAACAGTTCAGAAAGCGTATCCGGCAGCGTCATAGTATTAAACTGTTTAGCCGAGAGGTTCATGACCACCGACACCTGTAGTGGTCTAATAAAAGTAAAGCAACTGAAGAATAAGCGTAAAGGTCTAACCATCCTGCATTAAAATAGCCTATACGTTATACGGATCAATACTGAGATAATCACTAAGCGGTTATATTTTAACCTCGTTGGTCGTTATTGAAATAGCGCTTTAACGTATTATGATCTTGCTGGCGGGCGACGGTGACTGAAAGAAGACATATGAATCACCCTACAAATTCTACGCAAACAAAAAAGCCTCAGCATATTAAAATGCTGAGGCTTTAAATCTGTTGGCTCCTCGACCTGGACTCGAACCAGGGACCTGCGGATTAACAGTCCGATGCTCTACCAACTGAGCTATCGAGGAACAGAAAAGAAGTATTATAGAGCTTTATATTATTGGGTCAAGGGCTATCGTGATTTTATTTTAAGCAATAAAATCTGCAATGCGTTTTAAGGCATTTTCAAGATTTTGTTCACTGGTAGCTATTGACAAACGGATATGATTTTTAAGTCCAAATGCTGTACCGGGTACAACAGCTACACCTTTATCAACCAATAATGCTTCGGCAAAATCTAGATCATCAGTAAATTCTGGCATCCGCTCTAACACCTTACTGATGTTTGGAAAAACATAGAACGTACCATCACTTTTAAGTGACTCAATACCCTTCATGGCGTTTAACTTATCGACAACCATGTCATGGCGTCTTTTGAACGCCATCAACATAGTTTGAATACATTGTTGATCGCCATTCAGTGCTTCTACTGCTGCGGCCTGTGAAATAGAGGCAGGATTTGAGGTGCTTTGTGATTGAATCTTTTTCATCGCTGCAATCAGTTTAGCCGGACCTGCGGCATAACCGATACGCCATCCCGTCATTGAATAGGCTTTCGATACACCATTCATAACGATGGTACGGTCATCAAGATCAGGACAGGCCATAAGAATGTTATAAAAGCCTTCTTCCGTCCATAAGATATGTTCATACATATCATCGGTGGCGATCAACACTTGTGGATGTTTACGTAATACTTCGCCTAACGCGACAAGCTCAGCTTTACTGTAAGCGATCCCTGATGGATTAGACGGGCTGTTAATCACAAAGACACGGGTTTTGGGCGTAATGGCCGCTTCCAGTTGCTCTGGTGTTATTTTGAAGTGCTGGTCTTGCCCCGCTTCAATAATAACGGGTACGCCATCAGCTAATAACACCATGTCCGGATAAGAAACCCAATAAGGCGCTGGAATGACCACTTCATCACCATGATCTAGTAAGGCTTGAAATAAGTTGAAAAAACTTTGTTTGCCGCCGACAGAAACCAAGACTTGGTTAGCTTGGTAGTTAAGACCATTATCACGCGAGAACTTGTAGATAATAGCGTGCTTTAATTCAGCCGTTCCATCAACCGCTGTATATTTTGTTTTGCCCGCATCGATGGCTGTTATCGCTGCTTGTTTGATATGGTCAGGCGTATCAAAATCGGGTTCGCCAGCACCAAGACCTATAATGTCTTTACCTTCTGCTTTTAATACGGCTGCTCGCGCAGTAATCGCCAAAGTGGGAGAGGGTTTAATGCTTTGCACGCGCTGAGAGAGCTTGATATCCACAATCATTCCTTCATTTAAAGTACAAGTTGAAACCTTTGCACGATTATTCACTCTCATCATAGTTAGATAAAACAGTCGACGGGCCTACTTGGAACAAATTTGTCGACTATTTTCATCTGACTCTGACAAAAATACTTTTCGTACATAAGGTCTTAAGTTAGTTAAATACGAGATAATATACGCCAAACCTGAATAATGCAGAAGAACTATGGCTAAACAATTTGAACTGGTAAGTGAATTTGAACCCGCAGGAGACCAACCCACGGCGATAAAATCATTGGTTGAAGGTCTCAATAATGGTGAAATGTGGCAAACCTTACTCGGCGTAACGGGGTCAGGTAAGACCTTCACTATCGCCAATGTTGCGCAAGCAGTGCAGCGGCCAATGATGATTTTAGCACCCAATAAAACCTTAGCCGCACAGTTATATAGTGAAATGAAAGAATTTTTTCCCAATAACGCGGTTGAGTATTTCGTTTCATATTATGACTATTACCAACCCGAAGCGTACGTACCTTCTTCTGATACGTTTATTGATAAAGATGCCTCGGTCAATGAACAAATAGAGCAAATGCGATTATCTGCGACCAAAGCGATGTTAGAGCGTCGCGACGCCATTATTGTATCTAGCGTGTCATGTATTTATGGCCTTGGAGACAAAGACTCTTATTTGGCGATGGTATTGCATCTGGTGCAAGGTGACACCATCAATCAACGTGATATGTTAAAACGCCTCACCGAATTGCAATACAAACGTAATGATATCGAACTACATCGTGGGACTTATCGTGTGCGGGGCGAGGTCATTGATATTTTCCCTGCCGAATCAGAACGTGATGCCGTACGGATAGAATTATTTGATGATGAGATTGAACAGATTAGTTATTTCGATCCCTTAACCGGTGAGGTATTACAACGACTGAGTCGAATTACTATTTACCCTAAAACCCACTATGTGACACCGCGCGATCAGCTATTATCAGCCGTTGATGCTATTAAAGATGAACTTAAAGAGCGGTTAGCGGCATTAAATAGCGACAATAAACTGGTAGAAGCTCAACGGTTAGAACAACGCACACGTTTCGATATTGAAATGATGTTGGAGTTAGGCTATTGCAATGGTATTGAGAACTATTCTCGCCATCTGTCGGGACGTGAAGCCGATGAAGCGCCACCCACTTTATTTGACTATCTACCCGATAATTCATTATTAGTGTTAGATGAAAGCCATGTCATGGTGCCGCAAATTGGTGCCATGTATAAAGGTGATCGTTCACGTAAAGAGACCTTGGTCAATTACGGTTTCCGTTTACCCTCTGCACTTGATAACCGGCCGCTACGATTTGAAGAATGGGAAAATCTGGCACCACAAACTATTTTTGTGTCTGCCACACCGTCAACGTATGAAGCTGAGCACGCCAGTTCAATTGTTGAACAGGTCGTTCGCCCAACGGGTTTAATTGATCCAGAAATTGAAATTCGTCCCGTGGGGACTCAAGTCGATGACTTATTATCAGAAATTAACAAACGTGCTGTCATTGATGAGCGTGTATTAGTCACTACCTTGACCAAACGTATGTCAGAAGATTTAACCGACTACTTACGCGAACATGGCGTGAAAGTACGTTATCTCCATTCAGATATCGATACTGTCGAACGCGTAGAAATATTACGTGATTTACGCCTTGGTGAATTTGATGTGCTGATTGGCATTAACTTATTACGTGAGGGTCTAGATATTCCTGAAGTATCCTTAGTGGCCATTTTAGATGCCGATAAAGAAGGTTTTTTGCGTTCAGAACGCTCGCTGATTCAAACTATTGGTCGTGCTGCACGTAATTTAAATGGTAAAGCTATTTTATATGCTGACCGTATTACTGGCTCGATGCAACGGGCCATCAATGAAACTGATCGCCGCCGTGAAAAACAAGTTGCCTACAATAAGGAACACGGCATCACGCCTACCGGTATTAAAAAAGCTATTCGTAATAGTATTGATGATAAACAAGAAGAAAAACGCAACGATAGGCAACACATTGTTCGAGTGGCTGAAGAACAAGCTAAATATGGTGCATTAACACCCAGGCAGCTGGCAAAAAGATTAAATCAAATGGAACAAGCGATGTATCGTCATGCTCAGAACTTAGAGTTTGAAGAGGCGGGGAAACTCCGTGATGAAATGGAGCATATTCGCGCTATCGCCTTTAAACTAAGCAATGATTAAACAGGAAATAGTTTCCCTTGTTAATAGTTTGCTATAGAGAATCGTAAAATTAAGTTTGAATATCGCCCTGTTCGGCATCAGGCCAGTTTTGAATATAATTTTTCAGTAATTTATTCTCAAATTTAGCTTTTTTAAGTAATTCTTCAACAATATCTGTTATCGACAACATGCCTTCTAACTTACCTTGATAAACAACGGGTAAATGGCGAATATTATTATCGACCATGATGTTCATCACTTCTTCCAAGGTGTTGTCAGGAGCACAAACAAAGGGATCAGGGGTCATCGCATCAGCTACCGTTATCGGTGCCCACATCGCCTGCTTTTTGTGTAAAATTTTAAGCAGATCTCGCTCTGACAATATACCAATCAACTTGCTATTATCAGTAACCACGAGTGAACCGATGTGATTATCCATCATTAAGGTCACAGCATGATCTAGTGAATCGCTGGGCGCTAAACCAATCACGGCTTTGCCTTTATTTTTAGTAATCGCTCTAACTTTCATCGCTCATCCCTCTTTGTTGAATAACAGGCTTAACTGCTATTTTGCTTGAGAAAGCCTCATAAAGGCAAGTCAATTGTTGTTGCTAGCTGTGCTCGCGTGTTGACTTAAATTCAATGTCTGGCCAACGCTCTATAGTTAAATCTAAGTTAACACGTGTTGGCGCTATATAAGTCAAACCACCTGAACCATCTAGGGCTAAATTTTGCGCCGCTTTACTTTTGAATTCTTCTAGCTTCTTAGCATCGGCACAATATACCCAACGTGCCGTATAAACTTGCACTGCTTCATAACTACAATCGACACTATATTCACCTTTAAGACGATGTGCAACCACGTCAAATTGCAATACACCGACCGCACCTAAAATAAGATCGTTGTTAGCTAAGGGTCTAAATAATTGTGTTGCGCCCTCTTCACTTAATTGCTGTAAACCCTTTGATAAGGCTTTCATTTTAAGTGGATCTCTCAAACGTACTCGGCGAAATAATTCAGGAGCGAAATAGGGAATACCGGTAAATTGCATCTCTTCACCTTGGGTAAACGTATCACCAATTTGAATGGTGCCGTGATTGTGCAGGCCTAAAATATCACCCGGCCATGCCTCTTCAGCTTGTTCTCGCTCAGCAGCCATAAAGGTGACCGCATTAGCGATAACAACATCTTTACCTGTTCGCACATGACGAATTTTCATACCCTTAGTGTATTGACCTGAGCAAACACGTAAAAAGGCGATGCGATCGCGATGTTTAGGATCCATGTTAGCTTGGATCTTAAAAACAAAACCACTAAAAGGTGCTTCACTTGCAGCGACTAAACGCGTTTTAGTTTCGCGACCCTGCGGAGCGGGCGCGATCTCAACAAATGAATCCATCAACTCAGTGATACCGAAATTATTCATCGCAGAACCAAAAAATACCGGTGATAATTCACCTGCTAAAAAGGCTTCATTATCAAATTCATGGCTGGCACCACGTACTAAATCAATTTCTTCTCGTAACTCTGCAGTTAAATCACCAAATAGTTCATCTAATCGCGGATTATCCAATCCTTGAATAATTTCACCGACTTTATCACTATGCGGTTCAAATAAATGCACACTATCATTTCGTAAGTGGAAAATGCCTTTAAAGTGTTTACCCATGCCAATTGGCCATGTAATAGGCGCACAGCGGATCTTAAGGATAGATTCAACTTCATCCAAGACATCAATAGGATCTCGACCCTCACGATCCATCTTATTAATAAAAGTCAAAATAGGCGTGTCACGTAGCCGACAAACTTCCATTAATTTAATGGTACGTTCTTCAACACCCTTGGCAATATCTATAACCATCAGTGCCGAGTCAACCGCGGTTAATGTCCGATAGGTATCTTCAGAGAAATCGGCATGACCAGGCGTATCTAATAAATTGACTATACAGTCATTATGCTCAAACTGCATGACCGAAGAGGTGACTGAGATGCCCCGTTCTTTCTCCATTTCCATCCAATCTGAAGTGGCATGGCGATCTGTTTTACGCGACTTAACACTACCCGCCTGCTGAATCATGCCACTAAATAACAGCAGTTTTTCTGTCAATGTGGTCTTACCAGCATCGGGATGCGAGATTATCGCGAAGGTGCGGCGCTTATTGATTTCTGCTAATAACTCAGCCATGGAATAATCTGATTCTGAAAAACAGTCTATTCTACATTACTCGGTAGATAATGAACGATGCTTGTTACTCAGCCATCAGATGAATAGCGTCAGCAAGTAACGATACGGTAATCATTTCTCCAATATTAAGTTGATTACGCATCGCCACATGCTCAGGCAAATCCATTTGTAAAATAGCGCCTTCTGCCAGCTCAACTGAAAACAACACCGTAGTTATTCCGCGTAATGTGACACGATCGCGAATAATACCTGCCACTGGATTTTCCTGTTCACCACGTGAAGGTCTAACGCGTTGATGAAGTAATATTTTTGCTGGCGACAAAGCAAAATAGACGTTCTGCCCTTGCTCGAAGCCGGCCAATTGACTTACCGAAAATACATAGTGATGCCACGCCAACATTAACTGACTATTATGTAATATCAAGCGTCCTTGCAAAATATTTCTAACATCAACTTGTCTTGCTACGGCTGAGTTAATAGGTTGGTATAAAACTTGGTCAGGACTACCATGTTGCAGCGTTTTACCATGATGAATAACGCAGAGGCTATCCGCTAACATCGCCGCCTCATCTAAA
>JBLIKM010000022.1:0-12847 GCA_047636295.1 Methylophagaceae bacterium | reverse complement strand
CGATAGATGCTGGTGCAACTGCTGCTGGTAACGCGAATGGCGAAGCAGCTGCAGATTACGGTTTAACAGACTTTAAACAAACAGAATAAAAACAACGCAACTGCTATTTACACTCAGTGATATTTAATAGAAATATTAACGCCCAGAAAGGGCAAGCTATGGTCTTTAGCTTGCTCTTTTTAGCTGTGGCGATCATGACTTTGCTGATTTTGTATAATCAAGGTCAACTAGTTAAAAATCGGGTACAACTTGAAAATGCTGCTGATGCTGCCGTGTATTCCCAAGCGAAATTAGCGGCGCGTAATTTAAATTTTATTGCCTATACAAACCGAGCCATGGTAGCGAATGAAGTTTCTATCGGCCAGATGGTCTCGTTGCTATCATGGGTCAAACATTATAAGAATTTCAAATCTTTTAGCTCATTCCCGCTCTATACCATTCCTATTGCACCACCTTCACCCACGACGCTACAAATGATTATGGCGCCACTTACATCCTTATACTCAGGGCTAGGCGGAGCACTTGAACCGGGATTAAAAAAAGTAAATGATGTCTGGCCAACAGCGATTTCGTATTTCAATGGGGCTTTAGGCATATTTCAAAAGGTATTTGCACTCTCTACCTTAGAAGCTGAGATTGAAATGAACCTCAACGTGGTGAAAGACCATGAATTTTCAGCAGATGAAGATAAAGCCGAGATGTATACACCTGCTGTAGGGTGGTACTTTTTTGTTCAAAATACCTTGTTAACCTATTTCGGCGAAAATATTAGTCCCGATAATTTGTATAACAAAATCTCCGGAAAATTAGACTCCAATGCAGATAATGCTGATGGTCATGCCATGGTGGGTGATTTCTTAGGTGAGCAACTTGGCACTATCGATAATATGATTAACGACAATACTTCTGGTGTTGCGAGAAAAAAACAAAACAACACTGGCAGTGGCCAAGACGCCAATATGAATTCTGATGAAGAAGATTCTGGCGATGGTGCGGTGGGTGCTTATAAGCGTTTTGCGGCGATAGTTAATAATAATCGTGAAGACTTTACTCGAGATCGACATTGGGATTTGGGACCGCCACGGACAACGATTAATGTTGAACTTACACTAGATTTTGCGATTATTAAACTTAGAATTCGTTTGGACCTAGGTTTCTGGGTCGGCATAAAAAATGATGGCGGAACCGCTTATGTATCCCATGGTTCGATGGAAGAAAATAAAGATATTGCCAGCCTAGGCTGGTCCGCACTCGATGTTATTTCATTTGGGATCCAAATTGATATTGGTTTAGCTGTCGAATATCAAATTTGTATACTGGGTTGTGGTGACTGGGAAACCTTATTAGATTTCGATATTTCAATTCCTATCGGGCTACCCTTAGGTGGCGCCACTCATCAGCTGGTGAGTGATAAAAAATACGCAAAAAAATTAGTTCCTGAATGGGGTTACCCCTTGATGCCAGCGGATGTCTATGGCGGCGATATTAATGACCCGCTCAATCAAGGTAGCTTTGATTTGTTTCACCTTCTCGCATTGGGGTGGGGACAGATAGCACCAGGTTTACCTGGGGGCATGTATGGTGCTAACCCTGCAGATGTCACAGATAGTTATAGTGGCCCACCTTCATTTTTCTCCCTTGGTGACTCTTTTCAAGAAAGTGGTGTGGGCTATGAATTTGTTATTGCCTTGGCGAAAACGATGGATGAAATCGAAACGACCGATAAGTCAAAACCATCGAATTCAGGCGCATCGCCATCGTCACTTGACATTAACACGGGTACTTCTGCTGACTGGGATGACCCTGACAAAAACCCGATACCTTACACACGATTTGATGTGGAATCACATTCGCGTGTTGAAGGGAAAGATATTTCTGCAGATTACCAAGCGTTTGTTTGGAACGATGACCGACCAATGATGACGGTCAGTGCCGCGGAAACTTATTTTGCTAACCCTATGCAAAAGAATAAAGATGGCAGTGATGTGGCACCTAGCTTATTTGGTCCTTTTTGGGATGCTCGTTTAAAAGAACCTAGTGCGATTTCAATGCTAATTGCTACAGGTGAAATCAGTTGGAGCCAGATATTTGAAGGTTTATCAGATAATGCATCAGCCAGTGATATTATCGATTGGGTTTTAAAAGGCATTGCAGCCCGCGTTGTTGATGTCGGCGTTGATAATTTAGTAGATCAAATGGATGGCCCTGCTTTTATTGTCGATCCTGTGAAATCTGGAATAAAAGATGTGGCAACTCAAGGGACAGATGCATCAATAGATCAACTACCTGACTTTGAAGGCTTTATGCCATGATGATTTTTAGTCGGCTAAAATGCCCTCAATCTGGTCAGGCAATGACTGAGTTTGTGGTATCGGTCAGTTTTGTCTTTCTGAGTTTATTTATCATTGTGCCGATATTTGGCAAGCTGATGGATATGCAAGCTCAAACCCAGCAGGCTTCACGTTATGTAGCTTGGGAACGTACTGTTTGGTTTGATACAGGTGCAAGTGAAATACCCGATGAAAGTGTCGTGAGTAGCGCCGAATGGGAAAGTGTTGCTACACGCAGTGATAGCGCTGTCATGGAGTCGATGAGAAATCGTTTTTTCTATGGCAATGGGCCTGGCGAATTAAAACCTATCACTGAATATGATCTCTCCGGACAAACGGGTGATATCAACCCAGTTTGGACCTATGTACAAAGCAAAAAAACGATGTATGGCGGTACGACATTAGGGACCGATGATGACGTTGACACAGGAACGATGAATGGCCAGCTAACGCCTGCCATTGGTTATAAGGTGGTTGATATTATAAATACTGGAGTGTCAGCCGTTGTTAAGCCAATAGAAACGTTTTTGGGGAATTTTGGTTTTGATAATAAGAATTTTATGACCTTTGCCCATAAAACTAAAAATTACTACAGTCCTGTCATCACCACACAAGTTGTCAAAGAAAATAGTCAAGGTAAAGGCGTAGGCGTTTGGGATAGAAAAGCTGATGGCACGTGGGGGTCAGGTATTGAAGATGCTATTTTTAGTGGCGGTTGGGATGGCAGATTAACAGTACGCTCAGCCATTTTAGCTGATGGCTGGAATACGCAAAGTTTAAAACATTTTCAAGCAACCGCCGATGACTTTGTGCCATCCACTTTATTTGATAATGGCTTATTTGATCTTGCAATTGATATTGCCAGTGTTTTCGACGGTGGGCCAGGTAATAGTGCCGTTGAAAAACTCGACTTTGGAGCGGTGGGAATTGAACCTATGCCTTCAGCAGATGGTAAACCATTAGACGTATCAGAAACGGGTGGCATAGATGGAGGGTTTTACTATTATGATGATTAAGAAACGCTATAGCGTAATTAGTTTGTTCTTCCTATTAGTCCTCTATAACGGCCATGCTATGGCTAACTGTGATTTTGATGATTTTCCAGTGATGGACGAGATGTCAGTGACCAGTGTGATGGCAGATGCAAACTACAACAATAGACCGATGATGGTGCAAAGCTTTATAGCAGATGATGCCAGTTATCATGATGTAGTTGATTATTATCATAAAGTTTGGGATAAACGTTACGACGATACAGCATTTGGTATGTGGCACCAGATCACTACCATAACTGATGATTGCATGATGACGGTGCAAGTGGCTGCCCAGAATAATTTAACCCCAAGTAACGGTCGACTGATTATTAGCAACCCAACCACAGCTGACGTAAGCGATAATTTAGGTGAAGATGTGTTGTCGCCACCAGATAGTGTCGTAGTTTCCGACTTAATCACTGATGATGGTCCTAAACAAGGCCGGATAACGATGCTTGCTGCAGGAGGTAGTACTAGTGATGTTGCCAGCTTCTACCTGAATGAAATGCAGCGTAAAGGATGGTCATTAGATCGCAAGTTTAATCAAGATGAGGCACAGGTATTGGTCTTCCGTAAAGGTTTGGATATTAGCAATATCTTGGTGATTAAAGCTGGCGACATGTCACAAGTACTTATTAATGAAGAAATCATCAAGTGATACGTAAGCAAAAAGGCCAAGCAATGGCTGAATATGTAATTGTCTGTGCCGGACTAATTACGGCCTTATTTCTGGGGGCAAATGTTGAATGTGATGGTAGTGGTAACACAAGCAATAAGTGTATCTCTAAATTATTGACGGTTTTGCATGATAACTACGATGGTTATTCGAGTTCAATCTCTGGAGTTCAACAGTACGGACAATATGCGGCAAAAGGTTCATATGATTCAGATCCTAACGACGGAACAGGATCGGGCACGGGGAATTCTGGAACGGGAGGCACTATCGGTGGACTTAATCCTGATGGCTTAACAGACCAAACTCAAATTACCAGTAGTGATGGATTGGCGACCTTTGGTACTTTGCAACCAGATGGAACCGTTGTTAATGATAACGGCGAAATTATAGGGTTTTATTCAGACACGGATAATACCTTTACTGATAACAATGGCAATACTTATTCAGCAGCAAACAGAGCTCTGGTACTTGATGAGGAAGGTAATATTTTACACCTGCGTGCTGTGACAACTTGCTCGGCTACAATTCCCGGCTTTCCTTATGTTAAGCCTGTCTATAGCTGGGGATATGTCAGTAAAGCAAGTGGTAA
Organism: Methylophagaceae bacterium; assembly: GCA_047636295.1. GTDB lineage: Bacteria > Pseudomonadota > Gammaproteobacteria > Nitrosococcales > Methylophagaceae. Next base: position 8,218 of record JBLIKM010000022.1, on the reverse strand, counting down.
GGTATTCAATAGCCTTAATAAAAAAGAGATGGATATTAGCGGCTACTGTACAGAACCATCATTTAAAGTTGTGAAAAATGGACAAGAGCAAGGTGGTCGTATTTTAAATAGTGAATATTTTGCAGTAATTTTCGCTGACAAAGTAAGCGCCGCACGATTAAATGCAACGGGAGATGTTGTTTGGTGGCAAGATTTAAATACCTGCTCGGTGATGGTTAAAGAATGGGATGCGGATATAGATCCCGATAATGATAAAGACGAAGATGAGCTTTATGCTGCACGTATTGCATTATTTTCTGATTCAGATAGAAATCTAGGACAGATAGATACAATTGATTATTTCGACCAAACCACGTTTTACGGCGTACCTCTACAACCGAATGATTGTCCTACGACAATAACAATTTCAAATCCAAATCCATAAATTGTGTACGCAATTAGATATTCAAATAAATAGGTAATAACAGCATGAAGCAACAATCAGGTCTCCGTTTGACAATCATTGCAGTGATATGTGGTATAGCTGCTGCCGCATTGACAGTTTTTTATCTTAAGCAAGTAGAAACCAAATATCGCAAAGCAAGTATGCCCCAACAACAGGTGATGGTAACTGTTGTTGTGCCAAATCAAGATCTTAAAAAAGGTAGTGTTATCACGCCGAAATTAGTGGCCGCACGAAAAGTGCCACAAGAATTTTTACCTTCTAATGCAATTCTCGCTGAAGATTTTAAAAAAGTAATGAATCGCACCTTGTTGATGCCTTTACAAATCGGTCGCCCTATTACATGGGAAGCGGTAACAGGTAAGTCAGCAAAAACCTATTCAGAAACTATTGAATTAGGCCGACGTTCACGCAGTGTTAAAGTTAATAAGATCGATTCATTTGATGGCTTGTTACGTCCTGGTGATCGCATCGATTTAATGGGTAATTTTACTTTATCATCATTAGGTTTGGCACAAGCAGCAGGAACAAGTTCGACACCTGAAAACATTGTGATGCCAATTCTTGAAAATGTAGAAGTATTAGCGGCTGGTAAGGAAGATATGTATGGCCGAAAATATGAGTATAGTGATAATAGAAACTCAGCTGATGGCTTTAATATGGACTTTACTATCGTAGGTTTGAATTTGACACCTAAACAAATTGCCCGTGTCGAAATATCTGAGGGCGTCGGTGACATGTTTGCCGTGTTGAGGCACCCAAAAGATACCAGTGTGGCAGACTTTAAATATGTTGGCGTTGAACTTTTATTTGAAAAAGATGAACCTGCAAACATTGATGTAGTAATGGGCGCCGATGGGAAGGCTATTGGCACTATTGTGGGTGACAATATTGTTGATGAGAATGGCAATATTGTAGGCAAAATTGTCAATGGTCAGGCCGTATCATTTGATGGTAAACCGTTAGGGAAAATTGTTGAAAATGTCAGTGCTGATGACCCAATGTTGAACGTGGCAGAAGTGGTGGATGTGGTACGTGATGCTAATGGCCAGATAATTGGTAAAATCGTTGATGGCCAAATTATTGATGAAAATGGCAATGTTGTTGGTGAAATTAAAGATGGTCAAGCAGTAAGTTTGACTGGAGAAATTATTGGTACGGTTGATAAAGGCGTTGCCTTAGATCTCAATGGCAATGAGATTGATTTATCAACATCTGCAGCTGCAAGTATCACATCGGAAGTAGTGCGTGATGCTGATGGTAATGTCATTGGCACAATTGTAAACGGCAAGGTTGTCGATGCTGAAGGTAACGTTATCGGTGTCGTTAAAGACGGTAAAGTCGTTGATATCAAAGGTAATGTTATTGCGGATGACGTCAGTGTCTCAGCTGAGTCAGCTAGTGCTGATGTGGTCGTCCGAGATGCAGATGGTAATGTGATCGGCACGATTGTGAACGGCAAGGTAGTTGATGCCAATGGTAAAGTTATTGGTGAAGTCAAAGACGGAAAAGTGGTAGATATGGATGGCAATGTCATCGCGGAAGGAGTTGTTGTCGCTGCTGAGACAGCTAATGCCAAGGTCGTTGTTCGTGATGCTGATGGTAATGTGATTGGCACAATTGTCAACGGTCAGGTTGTGGATGCAACGGGTAAGGTTATCGGTGTAGTCAAAGACGGTAAAGTGGTTGATATGGACGGCAAGGTTATTGCCGAAAATGTCAGCATAAAAGCTGAAAGTCCTGCGATAACAGCAGTTGAAAAAGGAAAGTCGCAATACGAAATTGAATTTGTTGACTTTATATCGGGTGGAACTGGCGAAGATGGCATTATCCCAGTCACTAAAGTACGTAAAGAATAATCATAGCCATGACATTAAAACTAACCGAAAGTAGTGAAAGTGAAATTATGAAAAAAATTACAGCAGGAATAAGCGGGTTTCTATGTGTTGCATTTTGCTTATTAGCAATGGCATCACTAGCGCAGGCAAAAGACAATAATATATTGCCTACGTCATTGACTCTATACGAAGGGGAATCAAAAGTGATTGCTGCCCCTGAGGTTGAGCGTATGTCGGTGGGTAAAACAGAAATGTTAAGTACCACTTTGCTAAAAAATGGTGAAGTGGTATTAAATGCCGATGCAGCTGGTGAAACAACCATGCAAGTGTGGTTTGCTGATGGTCATCGAGAAATATTATCGGTTGTTATCGTGCCTAGTAATGGTTGGCGTGAAGCGTATGAAGTCAAACAATTACTGAAAGACGTACCGGGTATAAAGGTGACAACGCTAGGCCGCCGAGTGGTTATTGACGGTGAATTAAAAGCACGTGATTTAGCTCGCGTAAATCTGCTTAAAGAACGTTATACCGATATATTAGTATTAGCGCGGACTATCACTACTGGCCGAGAAGTTTTAGAGATTAAAACCTTCTTACAAGGTATTCCCGGCATTAAGATATCAGTCATCGATCAACAAGTGGTCATTGATGGTAACTTACAAGATCGAGATTTAGAACGAATTAAGTTACTTCAAGAGCGTTATCCAGATATTTTAGTTTTAGCCCGTGCAATAACACCATTTGAAGAAAAGATGATTTATTTTGATGTGCGTGTTACTGAGTTCTCTAAAGACCAAACAGAAAAGCTAGGCATTGATTGGCAGAAAAGTTTCAATGGTCCCATTCTCAATTTAGCTAGGAATGTCATTGTAGGCGGCGCAGTAACCCCCGACCTAAAAAGTGCATCCAAGACAGGTGCATTTGATAGTTACGCTACTGATGCTGTCGGAGGTGGGGCTTATTTTGGTATTGCAACTGAATTAACGTCTATTATTGACTTACTTGAAGAGTCGGGTGCTGCTTTAACATTGGCCAACCCACGTTTAAGTGCGCGCAGTGGTGGTAAGTCAGATTTAACCGTGGGTGGTGAAGTACCTGTCGTCACTAGCTCATCAAACGGTAGTAGCGTGGAATATAAAGAATATGGGATTTTGCTTAATTTAGAACCCACTCTAGATACCTACAATAATATTACGGCAAACATCGGTGTGGCGATTAGTCAGCTTGATTTAGCCAATGCGGTGGGCGGCCAACCTGCATTTAAAAAGCGTGCGACAACCAATGAAGTTAAATTAAGACCAGGTGAAACCTTAGTGTTATCTGGTTTATTAACACGCGAAGAGCAAGAATCTACAAGTCAGGTCAAATGGTTAGGCGATCTTCCTTACTTAGGTGCTTTATTTAGATCAGAAAGTTTTATAAAAGGTGAAACTGAAATGGTCATTTTCATTACGCCAACAGTGATGGAGAAATTAGATGAAGGCGTAAATCTAGCCGAAATTACCAAAGCAGCGACGATGATAGAGCAGTTTGACAATAGAAAGACCAATGGCCTTCTGGACTAGAATATAACTATGTTTGAAATAAAAGTTTTAGATAAAAAAGGCCGTGAAATAGAAGCGGTAAGATGTGGTGCTGATTCATGTGAAATTGGTAGTTCTCGTGACGGGATTATCCGTATTAGAGGCTGGCGAGTATCACCTCGCCACGCTCGATTTACACGCGAGTTGGCAGGTGTTTTTATTGAAGATGTTAGTAATGGTGCAGGCATTTCTGTTAATGATAAAACTGTAGACCGCCACGGGCCAATTACTGAGATCGATAATATCGTTATTGGTGGTCATATTGTCGAAGTCAAAATTATTGATGATGTCGTGGTTACCCCAGCAAGCGATCTTGATAGTCCTCCCAAAGCGATGCTTAATGATGAAGAGTTGCTGGAAGCAACAAATCGCGTTAAGAAAGAAAAAATGGATCTACGCTCACAATATATGGAATGGGCAAAGTATGTTCATCAGGAATTATTACGTCAGATGGATTTACGGCGTATGCATATTGATGAATTGACGCCAGAGAAAGTAAGAGAGCAATTATCTAGTATTGTTAATGAAATCATAATTGGTATCACAGCACAATTACCCGTTGAAATCATTCATGCACAACTTAGTAAAATAGTACTGGATGAAGCGATTGGTCTCGGTGCGATTGAGGTGTTATTAGCTGACCCCGACGTTACTGAGGTAATGGTTAATGCTTATAATGATATCTATGTTGAAAAAGCGGGCAAGCTGACCAAGAGTGACGTGGCCTTTACCAGTGATGCCGCTGTTATGTCGACCATTGAACGTATTATTTCGCCCTTAGGTCGACGAATAGATGAAAGCTCACCGATGGTGGATGCACGTTTGGCCGATGGTTCGCGGGTTAACGCCATTATTCCGCCTTTAGCATTAAGAGGGCCTTGCATTACCATTCGTAAATTCTCTGATAAGAAATTGACGGATAGAGATTTGATTAAATTCGTTACCTTAAATGAATCAATGGTGACATTTATTCGCATGTGCGTTGAGCAAAAAAAGAACATTATTGTTTCTGGGGGGACGGGTTCAGGTAAAACAACGTTGCTCAATATTTTGTCTAATTACATACCTGAAACAGAACGCGTTATCACGGTGGAAGATGCTGCCGAGTTGAAATTGGTGCAACCTCATGTAGTTTCTTTAGAAGCGCGACCACCCAATATGGAAGGGCGTGGTCAAGTAACGATTCGCGATTTAGTAAAAAACTGTCTGCGGATGCGACCTGATCGAATTGTGGTCGGTGAGTGTCGTGGTGGTGAAGCATTAGATATGTTGCAGGCAATGAATACCGGCCATGATGGTTCATTAACCACTGCACATGCCAATACGCCACGGGACATGTTACGACGGATGGAAGTGATGGTGTTAATGGCTGGTATGGACTTGCCAGTATCTGCAATACGGGAACAAATAGCATCTGCTGTGCATATTGTTATCCAGCAATCTCGTTTTGGTGACGGTACGCGTAAGATTACTAATATCAGTGAAATTACCGGTATGGAAAGCGGTACCGTACAACTGAATGAGATATTTAAATTCCAGCAAGATGGCTTTGATGAAGATGGTCGTGTGAAAGGTGAGTTTGTAGCGACAGGAACGGTGCCTCATTTTTATGATGAATTACAAGATCGCGGAATTCCAGTTGACATGAGTATTTTTAAATCATGATGGAAACTATCTCACTGTTAACGCAGGATCTGATAAGCGTCGGTTTACTGGCGGCAATTGTAGTGTTGACGTTTATTGCCGTGATGGGCCTCGTTTCTACCTCTGGTGACTGGTTAGGGAATTTCTCGGCTTTTTATAAACAAAAATTTACCAAAAATGCTAATAACCAATTAGCAGATATGTTTGTATTTACCGATGCCAGTAATCTATTTTTAATCAATGTACTGGCTTTGATATTAATTCCTGCATTTTTACATTATTCGTTTCAATTATGGGTGGTGACTTGGAGTGCTTTAGGGGTATTGCTTTTTATACCAGGGGTTATCTGGGCATCATTAAGAAAGAAACGCTTGGCCAAGTTTGAAGCACAATTACCTGACGCCTTTATTATGTTATCGAGTAGTTTACAATCAGGTGCCAGTTTAAATATGGCATTGGAACAAGTGACAACACAATCACCGCCACCGTTGAGCCAAGAATTTGGTTTGTTGGTTAAGCGCATGCGTTTAGGTGTGACGCTGGAAGATGCGTTAATAGAGCTGGAACAACGGCTACCGATGCAAAGTTTTGTGATGGCCAGTTCTGCCATCCGAATTAGTCGTGAAGTGGGTGGTAACTTAATCGAAACCATTAACTCTATGGCAAAAACATTACGCCGTAAAAAAATGATGGAAGGTAAGATTGATAGCTTGACTGCTCAGGGTAAAGCCCAAGGTACGTTTATGGCTATGTTGCCCATTATATTGGCTATTTTACTGAGTTTTATTGAACCTGAAGCAATGAGAAAGCTCTATACTACAACGGAAGGATTAGCTGTTTTAGCTGTTATGGTCACTATGCAAATACTTGGCTATGTGTTTATCCGCAAAGTTACGTCAATAGATACCTAGGAAAGACGCTGTTATGATCGATGATTTTATTACCGTACTCTCAAACTTAAGTTATGATCTTCTTGCTTTGCTGGCAGGCCTAAGTCTAGGAGCAGCAATCGCTAGCACGCTGATGCTTATTGCTATGCTATTTGCGATGACTGCGGGAGAAAATAGAAAGTACATGGACCCTCCGCCTTTGTTTATGATGCCGGTTTGGCCATTGGTGAGGTTAGTAACCTTTTTTGTAGGTAATCATCTGCCTTCCAATTACCTAAATAAATTGGACATGAAATTACAGAAAAATGGCCTTAGCTTTATAATGACAGCTGAAGATTATTTTTCCGTTTGCCTTGTTTTTGCCATGGTGATACCAGGCTTAGCAGCCATTCCCATGGTAAGTTCAGGTGATATTAAACCAGAGTATCTACTGATTTTAGCGTTGATTGGTTATATTTTACCTGAGGCTTGGGTGAGAGATTCTCGTCGCAAAAGAGATAAAGATGTTGTTTCATCATTGCCCATTTATTTAGACTATCTCAGCATGTGTGTTGATGCGGGTCTCAACTTTGCTGGTGCATTAAAACAAGCGGTTGATAAAGGACCAAAAGGGGCGATGAAAAATGAGTTTAGAATTGTACTGCGCGACGTGAATTCAGGCCAAACTAGAGCTGATGCTTTGAGTAGAATGGCCGAACGAGTTGATCTTAAAGATGTAACCGTGTTTGTGAACGCTGTCATACAAGCTGAAAAAATGGGTACAAGTATGCGAGATACTTTGATTATTCAAGCAGAACAGCGGTTGGACGAACGGTTCCAGCGAGCAGAAAAAATGGCGATGGAAGCACCAGTTAAATTAGTGATTCCTTTAGTCATATTCATCTTTCCATTGACGTTTATGATCTTATTATTCCCGATCATCGTCAAGTTTATTGAACAGGGAACACTGTGAGGCATGGCTGCATTATCGTGTCACGAGATGACATTGAAGTAATAACAATAAAAGGTATGCAAACCCAATCGATGAAAGAACGCTTAGGCGGGTTATTAGTTTTAGATGAACTGAAACGAGACAAGGCGCTATGGATAACGCCTTGTAATTCAGTGCATACATTTGGCATGAAATACGCTTTGGATTTAGTTTATATAGATAAAAATAATAAAGTTCGTAGTTTGGTAAGTCATATCAAACCGTGGCGCATGAGCTTTTGTTTACAGGCCAAAGCTGTGATGGAGCTGACAGCAGGTAGTCTGCAATATTTAGATATACAACGTGGAGATAGCTGTAAATGGCAAGATTAATATATCTGTTCTGTATACTGCTGAGCCTAGTCGGCTGTAGCCAGAATTCAGTAAAAACGGTTCAAGTCACCTTAGATAAACAGATTAGTGCTGATACTTATTATGCTCAGGAGCAATGTGACAAGGCTGTGCCCTTATATAAGTCGCTTTCTATTACTATGCCAAAGGATACTAAAAGCTTGTTAAGAATCGGCAATTGTTACGCAAGAGCTCAAGATTTTACGCAAGCACAAGAGGCCTATCAACAAGCACTAATCCGCGATAATAGTTTTGTAAAGGCTTGGTATAATTTGACCTATGTACGCGCGCAACTTCTAGCAAGTACGGTCACAGAAATGTATAAACATATTGATCCAGCGTCACCCGAAGTTGCAAAAATAAGAAATCTAACGTTACAAGTGCTCGCGCCATTTGATATTAAGCTTGATAGCGTTAGTGAAGTACAAGAGTAATTAACCTCATATGACGCCATTATCTCACTATCAATTCTTAACTAAGGCCCGTGCCAGAGACAGTTAT
>JBLIKM010000021.1:0-13029 GCA_047636295.1 Methylophagaceae bacterium | reverse complement strand
CTGGCTTTTGCTTCGAACATTATCTGTTTTATCAAATTAATCCGTTGTTTACGGATGGCCTCACCAATTGCAGGACCTTGTTTTCCTGCTTCAATAAAGGTCTGTGCGGTAACGGTCTGACAGGCAGAAAAGCACTGTTTAAACGCCTTAACTGTAGGTAAAGGTAAGTCTTCATAACCGGGTCGACCACGAAAATCTGCTTCACCGGCCAGTAAATATTGTTCAAAGCGATCAGGCCTACGAAAGGCATCTAAAGCTTCGATGACTTGCAGAATAGTCGCAGGACGGAGTTCGAATAATAAATGAACATGGGTGTGATATTCGGCTACTTTTACTGCCAGTGTCTCAAACTCTTTAGGCACTCGAATGCGTTGGCACAATGCCTGAGTCAGTTTGATGCTGCGTGCTTCGTGACCATTATGCTTAGGTAAAATATCGGCAGGCGTTGTGCCTTTACCTAGATCGTGGCACAAGGCGGCAAAACGTACGGCAATATCATCGGTGAGTCTTGCTGCTTGATCAATGACCATCATGACATGGACGCCGGTATCAATTTCAGGATGCCATTTCGGCACTTGGGCCACGCCAAACAGACGATCAACTTCAGGGAATAGACTTTTCAATGCCCCCGCCTCACGTAAGGCCATAAAAAATAAGGATGGTTGTGTAGTGGCGAGCGCTTTTTCAAGTTCTTGCCATACCCGTTCAGGTACCAAAAAATCGAGTTCTTTTGCGGCGACCATGTTTTTAATTAATAGTAAGGTTTCATCGGCAATAGTGAAGCCAAAACGCGCGGCAAAACGGGCAATGCGTAATACTCGAACAGGATCTTCGACAAAAGCAGGCGAAACATGACGTAATATTTTGTTTTGTAGATCGTGTTGGCCATCGTAGGGGTCAATCAACGAGCCATCTTCAGCTTGTACTATAGCATTGATCGTGAGGTCTCGTCGCGCTAGATCTTCTTCTAAGGTCACGTTCGGCGAAGCATGTACGACAAAGCCTTTATAGCCGGGTGACGTTTTGCGCTCGGTTCGAGCAAGCGCATATTCTTCATGAGTCTTAGGATGGAGAAATACCGGGAAGTCCTTGCCCACAGGTTGAAACCCTTTGGCAATCATTGCTTCTGGGGTGCTGCCGACAACAAGCCAGTCGCGATCTTTTATTGTTAAGCCAAGTAGCTTGTCACGGACACAGCCGCCAACGAGATATGTTTTCATGGTTACAGTTTAAGGTGTTTTGGGTTTTACTGCTGGCATACGATCAGATAAGGGAGTGATGGGCTGTTTCCGTTGATAATCAAAAATAGCTGCATAACTTAAAACGGTCGTCGCGTAAGCACGCGTTTCATTATAGGGAATATTTTCAATCCAGACATCTGCGGGCATGGATTTTTCAGGTAGCCAGCGCGAAACACGGTGAGGTCCTGCATTGTAGGATGCGGTGGCCAGAACAGGATTTCGTTGATTCTGGTCATACATTCGGCGTAAATATGCACTGCCAAGTTGAATATTTCGGTCTGGATTTAATAATTCAGACTGAGATTTTAACGGCTGATTAATGAGCCTAGCGATCTGGGTGGCTGTTTTTGGCATGAGCTGCATTAGGCCCGAGGCGCCAACAGGTGAGCGGGCATGTGGGTTAAAAGCACTTTCTCGACGTGCGATACCAAACAACCAAGAGGGATCAACGCCATTTATTTTGCTTGCCTTCAAGATGGCGGTGTCGAATATAATTGGAAAACGCAAATCTAAGGCATCCCAATATTGGGCTTTACCGAGCAGGGCAATGGTTTGATTATGCCATTGCCATTGATGGGTCAAGGTTGCGAGTAGCTGTAACTCTCGTGGACTCATCGACTCCTTGAGTTGATAGGCTTGGCGACGAGCTTCTAAGTGCATGCCCATGATATAAAACTCACGTAGTCTAGCAACGGCGGGAAGCTCGGAGAATATATCAAATTCGGCTTGTTCGGAAACGATCGGTCGGTGATTCATTTGGTATGGTTGACCTAGCTGATCTGCCGCCAAAAATGCGTAATAATCACGTTGCATAATAAGGTTTTGGAATGTGTGATTAGCCGCCAGTTTGTTGCCTAGTTGAGCCTGACTTCTACCGAGCCAATATTGCCAGCGAGTCGAAGCTTGTTCTTCACTACTTAAACTGAGAACGGCTTTTTGTACTGCGGCCCAATCTTGTTGCCAGAGAGCGGCACGAACTCGCCATTGTTCATTAGGTAGGTCACCAAAATACTCTAAAGTCCGTTGTTCACGATTTAAAGCGGCTCGATTGGCGATAAAGCTTTGAATGCTATTTTTATCTTGCTTGGTAAATTGATATTTATGCTGAATAGTTTGCCAGTATGCATAGGCTTGATCAGTGGATTTGCGTGATAAGCGCTCAATTGCGTGTTTAATAATCTCACGGCTTATTGCTTGATCCTTTTTTAGAGCGCTAGAAGTGAGCTGCTTTAATAAGGTAAGTGGCTGGTTATGGCTTTGTTGCCAAAGCGGGATCCAGGTATGAGCTTGATGATGCTTGTCTAATGATCTTGCTAGATATTTCGCCATACTAAATTGATTTTCCTGCAAGGTAAGCCGGATTCGTTGCCAACGCAGATCATTGGTTAAAAAGCCTTGAGCTTGCCAATATTTAAATGCGGAATCACAGTTCTTATCTTGAGAATGGCCTACTAGCCAAAGAACTGGCGTATCTGCAGATGCTTGTTTAGCTTTGCCCGTTGCAATGAGCGCATCTAAACGCAAGCATTGCTGCGACGTTGAGGCTGATGTGGGCAAAAAGTTTAAAAATAATGACCATTGTTTATTTTTTGCGAGCTGTTCGAGCCAGCTATTACGTAATCTGTCACCATAAAAAGTGTTTGAATTTTGTTGTACAAACTGACGGATAGTATTGTTATCAGTTAAGTGCAGTCGATGCTGTAAATAGAGATAATCTAAATAAGGCTGCAATGGATAATCATTGAGCTTATCCCTTAGCGTGTTAAAACGCTCTAATTGATGTGTTTGTAGTGCTTTTTTAGCCTGCTGAAAAATCGTACGCTGTTGGACAAGTTCCGTATTATCGCTGGCAAGGCTGACTGCAGAAAATCCAAGCATAAGGATCATAAGAACTACAGATTTTAGAATCGACATTACTGTTTCTCAATAAGAAGGTGTTTATGATCGAGCGTTAAACAATTTATTTGTATGTATGTAATCCAGAGGCTTTGTTTAACAAGATAATATTGCTCATTATCTTACTGCTTATGGTTGTTGTTTACTAAGCATTGTTTCAATTGCATCTAAATTAGGGATATAAGCGATTCTATTACCCACTTGAATTTGATAGTGTACATAATCAGACTCGATGGCATTTTCTGCTAATTTAAGTGCCGACTCAGTGAGATGAATAAGCTGCGGTACCCCATGACACGGTAAACCATAAATACTGATATTGGCTGATGTATTAATGCCACGCAGCACACAAAGTTTGCCTGCATCGGTAGTATTAGAGGGCTTATTTTCAACCAGACTTTCTAGATCTATAATCGGGATGGTTTGAGCTTGCCAATCACATTGTCCAATCCAATAACTGGGCTTAGCGTTATCGGTATGAATGATACGAGGCAAAGGAATAACCTCGGCAAGCGTACTGTTTGGAAGCAATAAATAATGGTGTTGTAGTGGAATAATCATGCACGGCACGAAATCTGTAGCATTGTCAGCCATAAGGGTATTCCTGTCTTAATGATCTAAATGTGGGTAGCGAGTACCCAGTAATTTTTTCATGGTTTCGACGAGTTCAAGCTCTTGGTAAGGTTTTCCCATATAGGCATTAACGCCGATATCCATTCCTCTATCACGATGTTTGGCACCGGTACGTGATGTGATCATGATAATGGGAATATGTTTATAGTGTTCGGTATTTCTGATCAGTACTGCAAATTCAAAACCATCCATGCGGGGCATTTCAACATCAAGCAGAATAATATCAGGTATCTGTTCGTTCAGTTGTGCAACACCATCTAGGCCATCGCGGGCAGTCATAACGTCAAAGCCATGACGTTTTAGTAAGTTACTTGAGGCTTTTCGCATCGTAATTGAGTCATCAACCACCATTGCTAAAGGAGTATGTTCGGGCGGTGTCACTTTAGCAACCGTGAGTAACTCAGATGAATCTAGTTTAGTTTTATGATTCGCGTTCTGAATATCAATGGTTTCCACTAAAGTTGGGATATCGAGTATAAAGACCACTTGACCATCACCCAGGATCGTTGCACCCGTAATCGCTGCAATATGACCCAATTGTTCACCTACTGACTTGAGTACAATTTCGCGATTACTATTGATGGCATCAACCAATAGAGCGATATGCATATCGCCATAATGAAATAATAAGAGAGGCAGTTGTATTTTAGGATCGTCTGGAAGAATAAGTGGCAGATCAAGTAAGGTACTTAAAGGTAGTAATCGGTAATGATTACCATTGACTTCATAATCTGAGTCGCCCTGTTGTTGTAATAATTTTTTGACGGTACTAACTGCAATTCGATCACCTGCGTGTACAGTGGCGAGCGGGATTGCATATTGATGATCATAGGTGCTGACGAGCAAGGCTTGCATGATTGATAAGGTGAGCGGTAAACGAATATTAAAGGTGGTACTTTTACCTGAAATAGATTGGATAGACAGTCGACCTTTTAATGTGCGAACTTCATTGATGACGACATCCATACCGACACCGCGACCAGCAAGCTGTGATACGTTATCTGCAGTACTAAAGCCAGAGGAAAGAATTAATTGAATTAAGTCCTCATCACTTGGCATATTATTGGGATCGATTAGTTTTTGTGCCAGTGCTTTTTGGCGTACTTTTTCAATATTAATACCCTGACCATCATCTGATAGAGAAAGCAGAATTTCTGAACCTTCTCGTATGACGGTAATGGTTAATGTTCCTATGGTATTTTTACCTAAGGCGCGACGTTGATCAGCAGACTCAATACCATGAGCAATGGCATTTCTGAGAAGATGTTCAATAGGTGCGACAATTCGATCGATGATTGTTCTATCTAATTCTCGCTCAGCACCATGGATAATCAACTGAGATTGTTTGCCAAGTTCGACGTTCGTTTGACGGACAATGCGCTCAAATCGCGGCACCAGCCCCCCAAATGGAATTAAACGCGTGTTCATCAGCCCTTGTTGTAAATCGTTACTGAGGCGAGATTGCTGTAATAAAATGCCATCAGATTCTTGTACTAACAATTCAAGAGATTGACTAATTTCATGCATATCACTGACTGATTCAGTTAAACCTCGCGATAAATGTTGAAACATTGAGAAACGATCAAGTTCGAGGGGATCGAATTCTGATTCTCGCTTAAGGAGTTCATCGTCATAGCGAACTAGGATTTGAGTTTCAGTTTCTATTTCAAGATTGCGCAGTTGCTCCTGAAGTCGTGACAGTGTGCTTTCCATTTCAGCTAATTGTTGCTTAATGGCTGAGTTTTGTTGACCTACACGATCGCGGGATATATTCACTTCCCCGGCGAAGTTAGATAAAAAATCAAGTAAATCAGCGCGAACGCGTATTTGGTCATTATGATTATGGTGTTGCGTATTGCTTGAATCAACTGGCGTAGAGGTTTTCTGAGCAGATATCGCTAAGCTTGGGTTGGAAAACGAGGCTATTTCGTTAACTAAATCGTCAGCGAAGTTAAAACCGGATTGATCCGCAAGTAATTCCTGCATATCGGCTAGGCGATCTTGACTACGTTGTAATAAATCAAAAAAAGCAGGACTGGCTTCAATCTTTGCTTCTGTCTCAGTGATTTGAAGTACTAATGATTCTATCTGATGGGTGAGATCTGCAATTGGCGTAATACCCGCCAGACGTGCACCACCTTTCATGGTGTGAAGATCTCGCTGTAATTGTAAAACCGCATCTTGAGCGCGGGGTTCTTTTTGCCAGTGTTTAATAGCCTTGCCGCTGGAGGCAAGAAGTTCAGCACATTCTTCAGTAAAGGCTTCTAATAAGTCAGGATCTTCATTTGGAACCGTGAAAAACGCATTACTTATTACGATAGGTTCGACTTGATATTGAGGCGCTTGAGATAAGCTGTTCTCAAGCTTTTGTTTAAAGTCACTGATACTCGGGTTCGGTTTGTCTTGCAACAAGCTTTCAATTTGAAGATTAATCTCTTCGCTGCCTAGTTCAAATAACCTTAAGTGATCGTTGTCACCACCATTCACATGCTCTGTGAGTTCAATTAACAATTGATATAGCTCAGATAGTGTACTGAGCTTGAGCATTGCTGCATTATCCCGCAGCGTCGTGAGTATCTGTTTCAGCGTAGTTTTAATGTCTGGATTAGTGGCGTGCTGCTTGAATTGATTAATTTGTTGCTCGTATTGGGATAACAACTCATCAGATTCTTCAATAAAAACAGCAAGAAATTCAGGGTCGATAAGTTTTTGTTGAGCTGCTTTTTCATCATCAGTAGGCAATAGTTGTTGCAATGTATCGTTGAAAGATGAAATATCTGGTTTAGGATTTGTTTGAGGTGTTTTTATAGACTCAATATAGTGGAAAAGCCCCTTTATTGCCGATGTTAATACGTCACGTTGCTGTTCATTAAGGGTAGTCGCGCCGAGTTCATAACGTTCCCGTAAGCTTTTATCTAATTGGGTTGCAACTTCAGCAACAGGCATAACTTGAGCGATATTAGCGCAGCCTTTCAGTGAATGCGCCGCCCGTAAGAGTTCTTTATTGATAGTAAAATTGGCTGTTGATTCATTCAGGGCTTGCTTGAATGTGACAATATACTGTGTTGCTTCAAGATTAAATATTTGTTGCAACTCATCATCTTCGGATAGATTATTTTCTGTTTCTAGTAAACGAGTAGCGGTCTGAGTGAGTTCAGTTGCGCGATCATTAGCGGCCATTTCACCGTTGGTAAAGTGACAAAGTAAGTCAGGAATTAGCTGAATACAGTCTGAGATTAGCGGCGTGAGTTGTGCTGATATTTCTAGCTGACCTTCTAACATCTTATTAAGTAGATAGTCGACGGCTTTGGCTAAGTCGGCAATGACATTAGCGCCAGCCATATAA
Organism: Methylophagaceae bacterium; assembly: GCA_047636295.1. Taxonomy (GTDB): domain Bacteria; phylum Pseudomonadota; class Gammaproteobacteria; order Nitrosococcales; family Methylophagaceae. Next base: position 5,913 of record JBLIKM010000021.1, on the reverse strand, counting down.
CCACTACCTTTAAGTGTATGGAAATGGCGACGAATGATAGCTAAAACTTCAGTGTTGCTTTGGGCATCCCATTTAGGGAGTAGTTGCTGCAGTTTGGCGAGTACTTCATTGGCTTCTTCAATAAAGATGTCTGCAATGTCAGTATCAATGCCATCAGAAAATTGAGCTGTGAGTACCAATGTCGGTGTTAAGTCTATTAATTCGGCTTGTTGATCAATATAACGCTGAACACTGGTCTCTAATGGATACGTCGTTATTAGGGATATCTCAGCGGTGCTGTTTACTAATTCGACTTGTTGATCAATATAACGCTGCACACTGGTTGCCAATGGAGAAATAGTCGCTAGCGATATCTCAGCGATGCTGTCTACTAATTCGACTTGTTGATCAATATAACGCTGCACACTGGTTGCCAATGGAGAAATAGTCGCTAGTGATATCTCAGCGGTGCTGTCTATTAATTCGGCTGGTTGATCAATATAACGCTGGACACTAGTTGCCAATGGAGAAATAGTCGCTAGCGATATCTCAGCGGTGTTGTCTATTAATGCGACTTGTTGATCGATATAACGCTGGACACTGGTTGCCAATGGAGAAATAGTCGCTAGCGATATTTCAGCGATGTTGTCTACTAATTCGACTTGTTGATCGATATAACGCTGGACACTGGTTGCCAATGGAGAAATAGTTGCTAGCGATATTTTAGCGGTGCTGTCTACTAATTCAGCTTGTCGAACGATATAACGCTGCACACGGGTTTCTGCTTGTGGAGGGGTTAAATCAACATCGCGAGTTATTGCAAAGGTTAATTCATCGGCATGAGCATTGGTCAATTTAGTGTGTTCGAAATTATCAAGGGTGTTTTGAGCCGCTTGTAGTAATTGAGATTTTTCTGAACCACTATGTCGCAGATTATCCATATAGAGATCGACGGCGGCGATTATTTCGGCAAATAAGTCGAGCTCATTGCTAGTAATGGCGTGTTGTTCTAATTTCGTTTTTTCTATTTGGCGTATGGTATTTTCAAATAAGCTTACCGCCTCGTCTAGATTTAACATGGACAGACTACCGGCAATTAAATGTAATTGACTAGCGATATCAGATAATGACTGGGATGAAAATTCGGGGTGTTCGACTAATAAAGACAATGTTTCTTTAACGGTGATCAGTTCATGCTGACATTCGGTGATAACTGTTTGTTGAAGTTGAATATGACTGTTCGAATCGGTGGCGGTATTTTGATTTTCTACTTGTAATAGCTTTTCGATATGTAACAGTTCGTTCGCTAGAGCCATGAGTTGATCGTCACTGGGCGATAGTTGTTGATTGGCTAATTCTTGGAATTGTTTAGCTTGGTCATGCAACAGGCTGCTTACAATGTGTTCTTCTAACAATAGTAATGTACTAGACATACTCGAGAATTGTTCAACCAGTGTCGTTGTTATGTCAGCTGAATAGTGGTCACTGAGTGCCAGTCGATCGGCATGTTCTTTGATCTCTTGAAGCTGAACTAGTAGCTCTGCATTCACTTCAAACAGTGCATTACCAGAATAGCTATAAATTTTTTGGTGTTGCTGCTTATTAAAAAAATCTAAGTTAAAAGCTTTTTTTAATGAGTTTACATATCTACCATTGCTGGTGGAATGTGCAATCTGCAGCAATAAGCTATATACCAATTCCTCAGGAAATACAGACAAAAATTGCTTTTCATCCTGATTAGAAAATAATTTAATTGACTGATTAAGTGTACCAATTTTAATCTTTGTATCGGGCGTAGCAGAGATACCATTATCTAAAATGGCCTCGATTATGCCTTCTGCAGCCCACCACAGAATAATTGTGCGTTCTTGAATGCAACTAAGGCGTATAAAATGCACTATCTTAGCCATTCTTTGTAGACTAGCAAGGTCATTTGTTTTAAACCAGTTCAATAATGAAATCTGAAAAACATGGCTAAGCTTATTGGCAGGAATACCAATTTTCGGTGTATTTTGGTACGGGTCGGGACTCACTTCATCGGGTAATTGAATTAAAAGCGATGTCTTGAATAGGTCCTGCTCTTCAAGTATTGATACGCCTCGCGCATGGCGTAACTCATTGATCGTTTCTATCAGCCGAAGGGGATGATCTGGTAACGATGTGCCGACTAGTTTTAAATAATTAGGTAGTAGTAAGGTGCTTTTTAGTAGGCTATCTTGGGCAGGTAATATTTCCGGTATTGTTTTATCTTGAAGCGCTATAGCTGAGGCAAGCATTTCAGAAGCTAATAGCTGCGCGCCCTGCAGGTTGAGCATCTCCATTGTGCCGTTGATTTGATGTATTTGGGTAATACAAAGTGCTAAGGCATTATCATCAGCTGGTGAATCGATAAATCGAGTTAAGGCTTGCAATGTATCAGCTAAAGACTGCTGAACTTCATCCTGCACCCAAGCAAGAGCATCATAATTGCCACTAGTTGTCCGTGCCATTTGTTACCCCGAAACTATGATGGGAAAAATATCTGTAATCAACAAAACAGTATAATACTGAAATGTGATGCTATGGCAACTTAAAGCCTGAAACTGATTTACGAAGATCATTGGTCAACTCTAATAATCGACCGATAGATGCTGCACTTTCATAAGTTCCCGTAGACGTTTGCATCGTTATCTCTTGAATCACATTCATGCTGTCCGAAGTACTGACCGCTGCTGTAGCTTGCTGTTTTGCAGCATTGGAGATGTTATCAATTAATGCCGCTAACTGGTTTGATACGGTTTCAATTTGTTCGAGTGAAGTACCGGCATCCTGAGATAATTTTGCCCCTAATACTACGCCTGTAGTACTTTTTTCCATGGAGCTAATCGCTTCATTAGTATCACTTTGGATCGTTCTTACGATGGCTTCAATTTGCTTAGTTGCTTTACCTGACCGCTCAGCTAAGCGTTGTACTTCATCGGCCACAACTGCAAAGCCGCGACCCGCTTCACCGGCCATGGTGGCTTGGATAGCAGCATTTAGTGACAAAATGTTGGTTTGTTCTGCAATGTCATTGATAAGTTCAACGATATCACCGATTTCTTGTGAACTTTCACCTAAACGTTTAATCCGTTTTGATGTTTCTTGAATATGTTCGCGGATAGAATCCATACCTGTGATGGCTTTTTTCACTGCGACATTACCTTCTGTCGCTAGTTTTACTGATTGCTTGGCAACATCAGATGACTGACTAGCATTTTGAGAGACTTGCTCAATAGACCCTGCCATCTGATTAATGGCGCTACTTACCTCAGTAATTTGCTGTGCTTGGTGCTCACTGGCATCAGTAAGATGTAACGATGTTGCTTGAGTTTCTTGGGCGGCAGAGGCTACTTGTAATGTTGTGGTGTTAATATTTTCCACAAGATCACGTAAAGCGTCGATGGTGTAGTTGACCGAGTCAGCAATAGCCCCTGTAATAGCTTCTGTTACGGTGGCTGATGCGGTGAGGTCACCATCAGCAAGATCGCCCATTTCATCAAGTAATTGTAAAATTGCATCTTGATTATGGCGATTTTGTATTTCCATGGTGTCTAATGCGGTGCGGACAGTTTTATGCGGCAGAGAGCTTAAGCGAAGTAGCATGATAATGGTCAGTATGAATGACACTGTTACACCCACTGAAAATATCAAACTACTTGCGTGAATTTGTTGATACTGATTAGTGGCGAGTAGCCAAATTCCGGCGAAGGTTACACTGGTAAATGCAATCGTAAATATTAAGTTGATCACATTGTTTTTCGCCACCAAAGCGGAAAGAAAAAGCGTGCTTGTTGGATTCATAGAGATTGTCCTAAACCAGAGTGTTATGCGGCCGCATTTAAAAAACGTTGATCAGCAATGAGTTTGTTAAAACTAAAGATATCCCAGTGCAGATCCTGTTGGCTTATACTGCCGGTTATGTAAGGTGAGATAGGCGTAGGCGTATGACTAGTAATGCTTTCTGATTTAGGCTCATGCTGGAAATGTTTTAAGCCAAAAACCTCATCGAGCAATAAGCCTGCGTATAATTGGGCATTATTGGTGACGACGATACGACTGCGCTTATTTACTTTTGTAGCCTGACCGTAGAGAAAATATTTGAGGTCAAACAAGGGTAATAATTCACCACGTAGATTAGCAATACCAAAAACCCAAGGTTGAGCGTGAGGTACGGGGCTAATTTGCGTGGGTACAATGAATATTTCTCGTGCTTCATTCAATGGAATAAGTAAATTTTCTTGTGCGACCCTAAATCCGATAGCTGTCCATGTGCCATGAAATGAGTCTAGTTGAGTAGCATTGGCGGCACTCTGCAGGCTACGTTGTTCAATATCACGTAGCAGTGAAATTATATCTGCAGGGTAAAAAGTGTTGTTCACGAAGTTTCAGCCGTAACAAGAGTATTGATTTCAGTAAGTAACTGATCTTCATTAACAGGTTTACATAAATAACCTTTCGCCCCCTGCCTAAACCCCCATACTTTATCCGTTTCCTGATTTTTGGATGAAACAATAATAATGGGAATGCTGAGTGTTGCGGGATCTTTACTAAGACGGCGAGTCGCTTGAAAACCATTTAAGTTGGGCATGACCACATCCATAATAATGAGGTCCGGTTTTTTACTTAAAGCCAGTTCAATTGCTTGTAAACCATCTTCTGCTGTAATCACTTGATGACGATGTTTTTCCAACATCTTTTTGACGATAAAAATTTCTGTTGGTGAGTCATCTGCGATCAGAATCAAAGCCATAGCCCTTATGCTCCCTTAATTTTATTGATAAGGTGTGTACGAATAGCACCGAGAAGATCTTCACGAGTAAAGGGCTTAGTTAAGTATTGTTCAGCACCGACGACGCGACCTTTTGCTCGATCAAATAGACCATCCTTACTTGAAAGCATGATGACGGGGGTATGTTGAAATTTGGCGTTATTTTTTATCAATGAACAGGTTTGATAACCATCGAGGCGGGGCATCATAATATCGATGAATAGAATGTCTGGATGTTGCGCACTAATAATAGGTAAGGCCTCAAAGCCATTTTCAGCCGTAAGAACATCACATCCCGCTTTTTTGAGTAGTGTTTCTGCTGTTCGACGAATAGTCTTACTATCGTCAATCACCATGACTTTTAATCCGGAAAATTCACTTTGGACATCATTCACTCTAAAACATACCTATTATCTTAAATGCATGACAAAATAGTCAGGCTAGAAAGATAACCCATTTTTTATTATCAGGCTAGTGGTCAGTCGAATTTTAATAAAACTTAATGTTTGCCTGGCAGAGGGTTTACATAAGAAAATGAATGCCCGACTTTGTTAAAGATAGAATATTGCTTTGATGACCATAAAAAATAATGAGTCTGCAATCAACGTCGATATTTGCTAAATAGTAAGGATTATTATGATTTCAGGTGTTCCGCATTTAACAACTGCATTGCAAGGGCCTTTATTACAACTTGAGTCTCATTTATTGGCACATCAAGCTGAAGTCGAAACTTGGTTACGCGAGCAGTGGTTATTAACGCCTGCCCCCTTTTATGCTTCTGTTGATCTCCGCAATGCCGGCTTTAAGTTGGCACCTGTAGACACTAATTTATTTTCTGCAGGGTTTAATAATCTCAACCCAGCCTTTATACCCTTATGTATTCAAGCAGTGCAGTCGGCCGTTGAGCGGGCGTGCCCGCATGCCAGAAAAGTGTTGATTGTGGCTGAAAATCATACGCGAAATTTATTTTATTTAGAAAGCCTTGAAACACTACGTCTTATTTTTGAAAAGGCGGGTCTTGAAGCGAGAATAGGTAGTCTGCGTGAAGATTTACTCGGAGCAATGTCGATTGAATTACCGTCAGGAAAAACTTGCCTTCTTGAGCCATTATTACGCGTTGAAAATCGTATTGCAGTGGGCGATTT
>JBLIKM010000020.1:0-13255 GCA_047636295.1 Methylophagaceae bacterium | reverse complement strand
CAAAAAGAATCAGATGAGGCATCCAAAAAACGCTTAGAAACACTTGAATCTGAGATGGACAAACTTGGACGCGAATTTGCTGATTTAGAAGAAATTTGGAAATCAGAAAAAGCATCGTTGCATGGTAGTCAGCATATCAAAGAAGGGCTTGAAAAGGCACGAATGGAACTTGAAATGGCTACTCGGAGTAGTGATTATGCAAAAATGTCTGAACTTCAATATGGCAGAATTCCAGAGTTAGAAAAGCAACTTACGATGGCTGCACAAGTAGAAACCAAGGATTTTCAGTTATTACGTAATGAAGTGAGCGAAGAAGAAATTGCCGAAGTGGTCTCTAAATGGACCGGTATTCCAGTATCCAAAATGCTGGAAGGAGAGCGCGATAAGCTGTTGAAAATGGATGATGCCTTACACGAACGTGTCATTGGTCAAGATGAAGCGGTGACGGCAGTTGCCAATGCCATTCGACGTAGCCGTGCCGGTTTATCAGATCCTGACCGTCCCAATGGTTCCTTCCTCTTTTTAGGTCCAACAGGTGTTGGTAAAACCGAGCTATGTAAGTCATTAGCCACGTTCTTATTTGATACTGAAGATGCCATGGTAAGGATCGATATGTCCGAGTTTATGGAAAAACATTCGGTGGCACGACTAGTGGGAGCTCCGCCGGGATATGTTGGTTATGAAGAGGGTGGCTATCTAACTGAGGCAGTGCGCCGTAAACCGTATTCGGTCATTTTGCTTGATGAAGTAGAAAAAGCACATCCGGATGTATTTAATATCTTATTGCAAGTCTTGGATGATGGTCGATTGACTGATGGTCAGGGTCGTACCGTTGATTTTCGCAATACGGTTATCGTGATGACATCTAACTTGGGTTCGAACCTGATTCAAGAAATGGCGAGTGAAGATAACTACGAGAAGATGAAAGCCGCAGTGATGGAAATTGTGGGTCAACATTTCCGTCCTGAGTTCATAAATCGTGTTGATGATGTGGTGGTATTCCATCCATTACAACGCGATCAAATTCATGCAATCGCTGATATTCAATTAGGCCATTTGCGTCAGCGTTTAGCTGATCAGGATATGGTACTACAGGTTAGTGATGCAGCCTTAGATCTACTTGCCGAAGTGGGATTTGACCCCGTTTACGGAGCGCGACCACTCAAACGAGTGATCCAACAACAACTGGAAAATAACTTGGCACATGATTTATTGTCAGGACGATTCAAAGGTGGAGATACCATCAAAGTTGATGTGTCTAATGGTGTATTATCTTTTAGTAATTAATCCATTTTCTGATAATTTAAAAGCCCTACTCAATGAGTAGGGCTTTTTTTTGCAGTGATGTGGCATTATTAGCAATAAATTTGGCAAATACCTTCTGTCTTTAGCCTTTTAGCTATAATAATTACCAGTGAAGTAAGTAACTCCTTGGCGATAGGATTTAACCATGATCATTACTGAAGACAATAATACCGAAGAATTTACAGAGCAGTTACTGCAACAAATCCTTGCTGCTGCTGATGCTGAGGGCTTTATCGCTATTGTTGAACAAACTGCCCCGCAGGATGTTTTGCGTTTAGTCACCCGTTTAGATGCGGCATTACAACATCAACTAATTGCCATGTTGACCCCAGAACTGGCAGCGACACTAATTGAAGAGGCACCGGCAGAACTTGCTGCTAGCCTACTTGATGGTGTTGAAATACCGGTCGCAGCTAAGATCATGGAAGAACTGCAGAGTGACATGCAGGCCGACATTGTTCATGAGTTAGATAGGGAAGGTGCGAAAGCTATTTTGGCTGAAATGGACAAAGAAGAGGCCGAAGGTGTTCGTAAACTAGTTCAATATGAGCATGACACTGCTGGGGGGCTTATGGAATGGGAAGTGTTCTCATTCAAAATGACCGAAAAAGTAGGGGCGGTGTTAAAACGTATTGCTTCGGGTGATGAGGATTTTGAGCGTTATCGTGGCCAACATCCTTACATTGTCGATGAACAGGGTAAGCTGGTTGGCGTGGTATCACTTAGAGGATTGTTGACTAGTAAACGTACTGCTGCCTTATCAGACATTATGATAGAACCACTAGCAGTAAAACCTTATCAAACCTTAGAAGAGTTAGAAGATGTATTTGAAGAGCACCCTTTCTTAGGTGTGCCAGTCGTCGATAAAGAGGGCATGCCCTTAGGTGTGTTATCGCGAACAGCGGTAGCAGATGCTTTACGTGACCAACAAGAACACCGAAGTTTGGCTCGTCAACAGGTAAGTGATGAATTACGCTCTATGCCCGTGTGGTATCGTTCGCGTCGACGTTTGGCGTGGTTAAGCTCTAATATTGTGCTTAATATTATCGCTGCCAGTGTTATTTCGGCCTATGAAGAAACGTTAATGGCGGTTATTGCCATAGCGGTATTTTTACCGATGGTATCGGACATGAGTGGCTGCTCAGGCAATCAAGCTGTAGGTGTTAGTATGCGGGAGTTGGCATTGGGTTTGACCAAACCAACGGATTTATTTCACGTGCTTAAAAAGGAATTTAGTGTCGGTATTATCAATGGCGTTATCCTCGGAATTATGGTTGGCATTGTTGCGTGGTTATGGAAGGATAATGCGGTGCTTGGTTTGGTCATTGGTTTAGCATTGTCGGTTAATACTGTATTGGCGGTCGCTATAGGCGGTACGGTGCCATTAATACTGAAAGGTTTTGGTATTGATCCTGCGGTAGCTTCAGGGCCCTTGTTGACGACGATTACTGATATGGCTGGATTCTTCCTGGTACTCAGTTTAGCGACATTGTTTATGCCATTTTTACTCTAATGAAACTTAATTTACTGATATGAGTAAATATCCTTAGTATAATGCCTGCATTTTATTCTGAGAATAATTCAAATGTCTGAATTTGCTAAATTCGTTGATGCGTTTACCCCCGCCGAGGTGGCTAACAAGGTTAAAACATTAGGCGTAAGTAAAGCTAATATGGCCTTTTTGCCTTTACTCGTTTTATCAATGATGGCCGGTGCCTTTATTTCCTTTGGTGCAATGTATTATACCGTGGCAATGACACAGCCAGCCGAAGCCTATGGTGCAGCTAAAATATTAGGTGGGCTATCATTTTCACTAGGCTTTATTCTAGTTGCAATCGTCGGTGGCGAACTCTTTACGGGTAATAATTTAATCGTTATGGCATGGGCGAACCGGCGCATTACCTTGGGACGATTATTGAAAAACTGGGGTTTGGTTTACTTTGGTAATGCTATAGGTGCTTTAATTACCGTGTATTTGGTCTTTGTATCAGGCTTCCTAGATGGTGGACATCATGCCGTAGGCGCCGCAGCACTTAAAGCGGGTTTGGTCAAAGTAGACTTAACGACTACCGAAGCCTTTGTGCGCGGCATATTTTGTAATGCTTTGGTATGTCTCGCGAGTTGGATGGTCTATGCCTCGCGTACCGTTGTGGATAAAGTATTTGCTGTTATATTCCCAATTTCGGCCTTTGTGGCGATGGGATTTGAGCATTGTATTGCCAATATGTTTATGATTCCTGCGGCGATGGTGGCTTCACTTAATCCTGAAATTGTCGCTGCAAGTGGCATTAGCGCTGATGCCATGCAAAACCTTACCCTGTCGGGTTTAATTGCCAACATTATTCCGGTGACCTTAGGCAATATTTTTGGTGGTAGTGTGATGGTAGGTATGTCACTTTACGTAGTCTATCTTTATGGTCATGAAGACGACGAAGAAGAAGCTTAACGCTGTACTAGTGTTATTTGTTTTCAGCTGCTGATATTTTAATCAGCACCCAATCTAAACAGCGGTGCGGTAACAATCGTTTCAGCGTAGCAAAAAGATAGGTTGGAAAGGTCACGTAATACCGGATTTTCGGTCGCTTGCTCTCAAGGGCATGAATAAGCTTGTTTACTACCGCTTCAGGTGGAAGTGTGAATGGCGCCGCAGGCCCTTGTTTGGTTAAACGTTGCTCCATTACCTTGTATGTTTCGTAGTGAACACTTTTTGTTTTATCAATATTCTGTTGATATTTGGCAAAGGCATTAGCCCTAAACTTGCTATCAATAGGACCAGGCTCAATTAAGCTAATATGTATATCGGTCTGATACAGTTCTAATCGCAAGGTGTCCGCTAGGCCTTCTATGGCATATTTACTCGCATTGTAAGCACCACGGTAGGCCATGGAAACAAGTCCAAGAACAGAACTGTTGTAGATAATGCGGCCATGGCCTTGTTTTCGCATTTGAGCAATCACCAAGTTGGTCAGTTCTTGAGTGCCAAATACATTGCTTGCAAATTGCTGCTGTAAGACCTGACGACTTAAGTCTTCAACGGCGCCGGGTTGTCCATAGGCGGCATTATTAAATAAGGCGTCTATCTGGCCGTTAAAGTGGTCAAGCGTAAAGGTAACCGCATCGTTGATCGATGTGCTATCAGTAAGCTCAAGCACTGTAGTCATAATGCCGAGCTGTTGTAAGGGCAATGCATCGTGTGCTTTTCTGACCGTAGCAACAACGTTATAACCACGCTGATGTAACAGTTTAGCCGCACAAAAGCCAATCCCACTAGAGCAACCTGTAATTAGAATATTTGTCCGAGTACCACTAACATGCGTTGCTTCACTCATAGTATTAAATACATTATTTTTCTGTTGAGTTCGGTTGATTATTTATAGCGGTCATCATTGAAACAAGTGCACGGTCCATTAAAGGTTCAAATTGTTCAATAATCCGAGCTTGCCCATTTTGAAACAAAGCGGCGAGCTCCGCAAGAGAAAGATCAGCTGCTTTTAAACCGTGATAGCTTACAAATAGGCAACGTCCAGTTAAATTACTACGCCATGAAAATTTCATTTGACGGGGAGAATCTTCATCAGATACCTCTAACCATGTGCCTATCTTTAAAGTGGTCGCTTTTTCTAGGGCTTCTTCATCGGAGATTATTTTTTTCTCGGTAGGAATTGGCGATGCGACTTCTTGTTCAATAATATTACTTACATCAGGTCGACTTTCGATCGCTTGTAAAACGTCTGCTTGGAAATTTTCACCATTAATGCATTGAATATGACAAGTCTGCAGCTCTTTGAAAAGGGCTCTCATTTTAGCTTGGTTAAATGATGCACCATCCAAACTTGATTTTAGTTCTTTAACTAAGTGAGGAATCGTTTGTAATAATTTTTTACGGTCGCTGGGATCTGGTTTAGGCGCTACACTCCAAATCAACTGATCCAATAGTTTGACCGAATCTCTCCATTCGGGACTATCTAAGCCTTTTTGCAGTAGCCGCAGTTTAAGTAGCTGTTTCAAGCCATCATCAATCAGCGAAATAACCACTTTGGGCAAATGTGAATACTGTGAGAGTCTCTCATTAATTACGCTATCGACTTCTTGTTGTGTAGCAATGAGTTTTTCTTGACCCTCATTTGCTTTTACAATTCGTTGTTCAGCGACAGTACTGGTCTGACCTTGCTGTTCAATAAACTGCTTGAGTTGAATATTTAGTTCTTCGAAAAGACTAATGTCGGTATCAAATTCAGTCAAAATGGTTGTGACGATAGATTCTATCTTGTCTTGTATTAGCTTTTGCTGACTAGCCCTCTGTTGATTCCAACCTGTCGATATTTTAGCCAAATTATTTAATAGCCGTCTGGCAGGATGATTTTTTGTGCTGAAAAAGTTCTTATCCCTAATCGCAACCTTTAGCATTGGAATTTGGAGTCGAGCCAGCATCGCACGAATAGGCGCAGGGATGACCTGATCTCCTAGAATAAATTCAAATAATAAATCAATGACATCTATTGTATCTTCATCAACATGACTGACTGATTGAGCAGCAGCTTGTAAATTGCCTGCGAGTAGTTGACGCAACTCTGGGAGTTGATAGCTGCCATTTTCAGTTATAGATACTTGTCCAGAAGGGATCTGTTGTAGCTCTGAAAGTGCTGATAATACGGATTGTTGATTAGCGATATTGGACGGATTATCGACAGTATTTTGAGCTTGCGATGATCCACCTCTGTTAAGGAACTGGCGTAGTTGATCAAACATCGTAGGCGCCGCTTGTTCAACGCCACCGTGGTTAGTCGTTGTATTTGATGAGCTAGGTGTTGATTTTTCGGAAGAGGGTGTTGACGGTGTAATTGAAGAGTGTTTTGTGCGTTTATGCAGCGTTAAATTAGGCAGTATTTGGTGTTTGATCAGTTCATCATTAAGTTGTAGGCATAAATCTTTGAGCTCATTAATAGCGTGTTGTTCGAATTGTTTGTATGCCTGTAGTTTTATGGCGAGATTTGATGTTACTGGCGAGACTACTGTTTTAAGATGGGCCGCAATGCTCTCAGCGGCTAATGGATTGTTAGTGATTTTTTTGACATTAACTAAGTATACAAAACGACTTGTTAGGAGAGCGAATTCATTACCAAATAATTCGTCACTTTTTGTGGCGATTCTAGTGACCGCGATCTCTTCTTCAAGATCATCATTATCTAAAATTGATAATTCTAAATCTAGCTTAGATGAGTTTTTTGATGAGTCGATGTTTTTTGATGTCGAGAAAAAATTATCAAAATCATTCAGTACTAGTTGGGTAAATTGGTTTATTAGAGTACTTTGTTGTATGCGGAACAGACGCATAACATTAAAGTACTCTGACTGTTCTAGATTATTTTTAGCTTGATCTGCTAATTTGAACAGGGTGTCGTCCAAATTACCTAAAAAGTCAAAACATTTGGGGAGTGAGTTAGTCAAAATTACGCGACATGATGCGATGACTTTTTTGTTCTGAGACGATAGTTCGTTCGAATCTTTGGCGTGATGTGCACCGAATGAAACAATGTTATTATTTGCCGACATAGTTATTATCTCTTAACTGCATAATAAGTTTATTTATTTGCCCAAACATATAACGAATGGCGAGTAAGTAACAAAAGCGTTTATTAGATTAGTTTGGCTAAAGTTCATACGCCATATTATATTATATCTATCAAAGTGATGCATTAGTGTGACTGAGTCTGCAAATAGGAACGACAATTAACAAGACTATGGATAGAGTAGGCAATATTTCTCCCCAAGATTATGACCGGTTTAAACTGTTCCTTGAGCAGGCCTGTGGTATTTTATTGGGTGAAGGAAAGCAATATTTAATTACCAGTCGGCTGACAAAATTATTACGTGATGAAAATATCCCATCCGTATCGGCGTTATTGCACGCAATTGAAATGAGACAGCCACGGCATCTGCGAGATGCCGTTATTGATGCAATGACGACTAATGAAACATCGTGGTTTCGTGATCAAAGTCCATTTGAAATACTGGCCAAAGAAGTCTTCCCGGAGATGGATAACACGGCTAAACGGCAATGTCGGATTTGGTCTTCAGCCTGTTCTTCGGGGCAGGAGCCTTATACGGTTAGTATCGCCCTCAGTGAGTATATGACAAAGGTCTCCAATAGTGGTCTTGTTAATGCTCAGATTGTGGCGACTGATATTTCAATGAGTATGTTGGCGACAGCTAAACAAGCTGAATATGGTGAAGGGGTTTTAGGTCGCGGTTTAACTGCTGGCCGCAAACAGCAATTTTTCAAACCCATTGGTGACCGATGGCGGGTGGCGGATGAAATTATTCGGCGAGTGAGTTTTAAGGAACAGAATTTACTGTCAAGCTATGGTTCATTGGGCAAGTTCGATATTATTTTCTGCCGTAATGTGTTGATCTATTTCTCTACAGAACGCAAAAAAGATATTTTAAACCGTATGGCCTTGGCGCTAAATCCAGGCGGTTATTTATTCCTCGGTGCGTCGGAAACCATTAACGGTTATAGCGACGCCTTCGAAATGATTCGCAGTCCTCATGGCGTATTTTACTGCTTAAAAACTAAAGCTTAGATTTACTAGATTGCTCAATCGTGTTGTCGGCAGCGAGTGGTGAGGGTGGTATTGCTTGTGGTGGCTCACATAAGCCAAGCCAGCTGCCAATGCGCAGGAAGACTTGTTTAATTAAGCGCCATAAACGTGGTAAAAGCCAAATCATCAGCATAATGAAGACGATTAAACCGATAATGAATAATGCAGGATGATTGAGCGCAGCCCATAAGCCGCCAATAACCAATAAATCTTCACCTATTGATGCTGTCCAATTGCTCAAAGGTTCTGGAGAGGTGTTGATTAATAAGCGCGTTCCTGCTTTGGTGACGTGGCTTCCTGCGGCTAAAGTGCCGCCTAACAGTGCTGTTGTAAGCGCTATAGCTGGTGTGACATCACCTATCGCAGCGGCGGCCAACATGGCACCAGCAGGAATACGAATGAAAGTATGAATCGTATCCCAACCAGAATCTACGCCTGGAATTTTGTCAGCAAAAAACTCAACACAGTACATAAGACCTGCCGCCCCCATTACCATCGGATCAGTAATGATCTCTAAGTCAGGCGGAAGGTCGATATTACCGGTCATTCCCATATAGCCGAGCAAAACTATCGTGGCATAAAGATTAATGCCACTAGCCCATGCTGCACCCATGCTGAGTGCGATGATATTAACTGCATCCATATTATTTAGCCCCAGTTTGCTATAGTGACAAATTTATTGCTGTCGGAATCTAGTGAGATGATAACCCGAACTGAATTTCTATCCTACCTTGAGGCTTTATTAGAGCCAAATAGGTTTCAAGATTACTGCCCTAATGGTTTGCAAGTTGAAGGTACTGAATATATTAATAATGTGGTCACTGGTGTAACGGCAAGTCGAGACCTGCTTGATGCTGCGCTGGATTTGAATGCAGATACTATCTTGGTTCATCACGGATATTTCTGGCGAGGGGAAAATCCGCGGGTCATCGGTATTAAGCAGCGCCGATTGAAACAATTATTAGTGAATAATGTAAATTTAATTGCCTACCATCTCCCGCTTGATGCTCATCCTACCTTAGGTAATAATGCGCAATTAGCGCGATTGCTTGATCTAGAAACTGATGGTCGCATTTCGGGGACAGGCGATCCTGCCATCGCGTTGTGTGGCTGCTTAGCTGAGCCTAAATCGGTGGCTGAATTTACCGCTCAAATACGACAAGTCCTAGCACGAGAACCTATGGTTATACAGGGTCACAATCGACCCATTACGACCATTGGTTGGTGTACAGGTGCTGCTCAAGGTTATCTTGAACAGGCCGCAGGACTTGGCTTAGACGCTTTTATAAGTGGTGAGATTTCAGAGCCGACGGTGCATTTGGCGCGCGAATTAGGCATCAATTATTTTGCGGCAGGGCATCATGCTACTGAGCGTTATGGTGTGTTGGCATTAGGCGAACATCTTGCTCAGCAATTTGATATTCAACATCAGTTTATCGATATTGATAATCCAGTATAGAATCATGGTTATTTATCAACTATTTCCAATGTTGTGAGCAATGCAATGACCGAATTAATATCAAAATTAAAGGCATTTTTTCAGGTGACGCTATGGCGAGAACTACCTGAGAAATCTAATTTACTCATACGTTGGCTGTATAACACGCTACGTGTGAGCTACATTATGGTGCGTGAATTGGCTACCGGAGAGTTAAATTTACGTGCGATGAGCTTAGTATTTACGTCATTATTGTCGTTGGTACCACTGATTGCTGTTGCCTTTTCAGTATTAAAAGCCTTTGGTGTGCATAATCAGATAGAGCCTGCTCTATTGAGTCTTCTTGAGCCCTTGGGCACTCGCGGTGAAGAAATAACGGCTAATATTATCGGCTTTGTACAAAACGTTAAAGTTGGGCTATTGGGATCGTTGGGCGTGGCCATGTTGTTTTACACGATCATTGCCTTAGTACAGAAAATTGAAAATGCGTTTAATTTTGTTTGGCGGGTTAAACAAGCAAGAACATTGGCTCGCAGATTTACTGATTACCTCAGCGTTGTGATGATTGGTCCACTATTGATATTTACTGGGCTCGGTGTTGCTGCCACCGTGTTGAACCATGATGTTATGGCGCAAATTCAGGCTGTAGAACCCTTTGGCATTTTATTAGTAATAGCGAGTAAGTTGGTACCTTATTTAATGATTATCCTAGCCTTTACTTTCTTATATAAATTTATCCCCAATACTCGGGTGAAATTGGGCCCAGCCATTATCGGTGCAACAGTAGCGGGTATTATGTGGGTAACTTTGGGAACACTGTTTGCTAGTTTTGTTGCCTCATCATCAAGCTACACGGCTATTTATTCTGGTTTTGCGATTTTATTTTTCTTCATGCTCTGGCTATATCTGGCATGGTTTATTTTATTAACCGGTTCGCAAGTAGCTTTTTATTTGCAACATCCAAAATTGGTTCGACTTGGTGATCGGCCCTACGAACTAAGTCCACGGTTACGGGAAAAGGAAGGTTTGTGGTTGATGACGGTTATTGCTAGGCAATATTGTCGGCAGCAGCCGGCCTTTACTCTGCAGGATTTAGAGGAAGAAACAGCCTTAATTCCCTCGATACTTCAGGAACTAATAATGACCTTGGTACAGGGTAACTTATTGGTAGAACTTGCTGGAGAAAGCTCAAGTTATGTGCCTGCACAAGATATCTCATCTATTAAAGTCAGTATGATTTTACACTGTCTACGCACCGCAGAAGAGTCTGATTTGTTGAAGGTAAAAAGCCTAGTTGAACCGGCAGTTGATCAACTTCTGCAACAATTAGCAACAGCTCAAAATGGTGTGTTGGCTGAATTAACCTTGCGTGATTTGGCAATGGGCAAAACATGATAAATAACACGGCCCTCGTTGGCAAAAAGATTGTTTTGGGTGTAAGCGGTAGCATTGCTGCTTATAAATCAGCAGATTTAGTACGACGCTTGAGCGATGCCGGCGCTGAATTACGGGTAGTGATGACTAAGGGAGCCTGTCAGTTTATTACACCACTCACGCTGCAAACTCTGAGCGGTCATCCTGTTGCCATTGAATTATTAGACGCTGATCAAGAATCAGCTATGGGCCACATTGCATTAGCACGTTGGGCTGATTGGGTTTTGATCGCACCAGCGAGTGCCGATACTATCGCCCGCTTAGCTCAAGGGCGAGCTGATGATCTGCTGGCAGCATTATGTTTGGCCAGTGAGTCTCCATTAGTTATTGCTCCAGCGATGAATAATAAAATGTGGGAAAATCAAGCAACCCAAGAGAATTTAGCACAATTACAAATAAGAGGTGCCCAGCTTTTAGGCCCGGCCAGCGGTGACCAGGCTTGTGGAGAACAAGGTGCTGGTCGTTTGCTGGAACCCATAGATATTGTGGCTGGCTTGTCCAAGTTGGTGGTGCCTGCTAGATTACGTGGTAAACGAATAATGATTACCGCTGGACCAACGTATGAAGCTATCGATCCAGTTCGCTTTATTGGCAATAGAAGCTCCGGCAAGATGGGATTTGCAATGGCCGCAGCTGCAGTTGAGGCGGGTGCAACGGTCGTTTTAGTTGCTGGCCCCGTTCATTTAATGACACCTAGCGGTGTAACACGCATCAACGTTGAAACTGCGCAACAAATGCATGATGCCGTTATTGATAGTGTAGAGGGATGCGACATATTTGTTGCTTGTGCTGCAGTGGCAGATTACCGGCTTGAAATAGTGGCGGACAATAAAATAAAAAAAACGAAAAATGAAACGTTACGATTAGATCTAATACCGACGCTGGATATTGTGTCGGCAGTAGCAAGTTTGTCTGATAAGCCCTTTGTGGTTGGCTTTGCAGCAGAAACTGAACAAGTGGCTGACTATGCACAATATAAACTGAAGTTTAAAGGTTTAGATATGGTTGCCGCGAATCAAGTCGGTGAAAACATGGGATTTGCAGTAGACGATAATGCCTTGCAGGTATTTTGGCCTCAAGGTTCACAGATCTTGCCTTTGACCGCTAAAACCCAATTAGCACGCGATTTAATGACACTTATTATTGAGAGATATGATGCAAAAGATTCAACTTAAAGTACTTGATACACGATTAGGTGACACCATCGAATTACCCGATTATGCTACATCGGGTTCCGCAGGATTGGATTTACGAGCATGTCTTGATGATGATCTCATTTTAGAGCCCGGTGCGACTATCTTGATTCCGACAGGATTAGCCATTCATATTGATGATCCTTCTTTAGCCGCTGTCCTATTACCCCGCTCAGGTTTGGGCCACAAACATGGCATTGTATTAGGTAATTTAGTGGGTTTAATCGATAGCGATTATCAAGGACAGTTATTTGTTTCTTGTTGGAATCGTAGTCAAACAGCCTTCACCATTGCTGTCGGTGAGCGTATCGCTCAGATGGTATTTGTGCCTATTATACAAGTGGCATTTGAGCAGGTGAAAGAATTTACCAGTTCAGAACGTGGTACCGGTGGTTTTGGCCACACTGGACAGCACTGATAATTTAGATTATATCTACTGAAAGGGAACGCGCGCTATGAAAGGTATAATTAAACCGGCATTACCACTGTTGAGTAGTAAGTCATTTGCTTTTTTGACTTTTGCAGTGAGTTGTCTTGTTGTTGCTATCGCCTTCTTTTGGCAACATCAGATAAATGCATCGCAGCTACATCAGCAACAACAAAGGCAGTATCAGCAAACGCTTAATACACTGAGTAAAGTCACCTCCGCACAGATTAGGCTATTACAAAATCAAGTGAGTTTAGCCGCTCAAAGCCCCGTGCTTTCGCAGGCGTTAGCAGGTAAAGATGCGGTGAAAATAGCTGATCAACAACAAGCATTACACGCGCTATTCCCTAGTGCAAAAAATATCTGCTTGATTGGCCCTGACGTTGATAATATCGATAATAATGCCTGCATACCGATTACTTACGCTACTTTAGAAAGTTTAAGGCAAGCAAAAAAGGAAGGCAGCGCTTCAATTGCCTTGCTTCAAGCAGGTACGGATGCTGCTCATTTATTGTTAGCGCAGCGGATAACTAATCAAGACAATAAGGTAGAAGGTGTACTGGTACTTACTTTTTCTCCTGATGTTATAACAACGTTGCTATTTATGAATGAGCACGTGGATGGCTATGCTGAGTTGCAACAAGGTAAAAAAAGTGCAGTGGTTTTAGCGTCTCAAGGGGATGTGATATCAAAGCAAGGACCGGCGAGTTTTCAACGTGATTTAGCCGGAACCCATTGGCACATAGCCTATTGGCCAGCAAAGCTACCTGCCAACACACCACCATTTATATTGATACTCGTGGTCTTGAGTGTGATGCTTTTAATGTGGTTATTACGAGGAGGTATTCGTAACTAT
>JBLIKM010000019.1:0-13277 GCA_047636295.1 Methylophagaceae bacterium | reverse complement strand
TAGTTTTCGTCACCTCAAAGGAAATTAAGACTCCAAGCGATCTAGTCGGTAAGACGATTATGGGGACAACGGATGAACTTAAATACAGCTCATTAGCATTGATGCTTGACCATTTTTTTGTCAATAAAACAAATGCTAAATTCGTCGAACATTCATTTAATATCAATAACTTTATAGAACACAAAGTTGATGCTATCAGCGCATTTAGAACCAACCAACTTTTTGAATTGAACCAACTAAATATTGAATACAATATTATAGATCCAGCTGATTACGGTTTTTCAATGAGTGCAGTTAATCTATTTACCTCATACACAGAAGCCTTGAGTCATCCAGATAGAAGCCGAAATTTTATAAAAGCATCAAATAAAGGCTGGGCTTATGCCTTAGCTCATCCACAAGAAACAATCGTGCTGATTTATAATAAGTATTCAAAACAAAAAAATCTTGAAGCACTGGCTTATGAAGCTGAAATGACCAAAAAGATGATGTTATTAGATTTTTTTGATATCGGCGCTACCAATAAGGAACTTACCATTCGTATTGTTAAACAAATTCAATACAGTGGTTTATTATCCGAAGACGAGAAATTGGGTACCTTCATTTTTGAAGATGCACTGCGTGAATTTGGTCATAGCCTTAGATTTACCGACGAACAAATGCGTTATTTGGAAAATAAAAAAGAAATCCGCATGTGTGTTGACCCTGATTGGATGCCTTTCGAGGCTATCAAGGATGGAAAGCATATTGGTATTACTGCTGATGTAATAAGCAAGTTCAACAAGCAACTCCCTATTCCTATTACACTGGTTCCTACACAAGATTGGATGGCGACGCTCTTAAAGGGGCAATCTCGAGAATGTGATATTCTTTCACTAGCAGCCTCTACCCCTGAACGCACCGAATATATGGATTTCACCAGGCCCTATATTGATCTTCCTATTGTATTAGCAACAAAGATGGAGACGTTTTTTATAAATGATATTGCAGAGGTGAAAGACAAAAAATTAGGTGTGGTTAAAGGCTATGTAATAGCGGAGCAACTTCGTAGTAAACTACCCGATATCAATATTGTGGAAGTGACATCAATAACCGATGGTCTTGCTCGGGTGGAAAGTGGTGAGCTATACGGCTACGTCGATAATTTAATGGTCATTGCGAACTCAATTCAAAAAGATTTTACTGGGGTATTGAAAATCTCTTCGCGTCTGGATGAAAGTATAAATCTGGCGATTGCTTCTCGTAATGATGAGCCCCAGCTTAATGAAGTATTTGAGATACTTCTTAGCAACCTTACTGAAGCTGAGCTTCAGACTATATATAACAAATGGGTTGCTGTCATTGCACAAGATCAAGAGTTTGATTATAGCTACGCATGGAAATTATTAATCGTCATCTTTTTGATTTCATCAGGCTATATTTTCCACTATCTCAAGCTGAAAAAATTAAACACATCGCTGTTAACATTATCAACAACCGATAAATTGACTGGGCTATATAATCGGGTAAAAACAGATGAAGTACTTGTTGAGGAAAAAGCAGAGGTCGATAGATATGGTACGGAATTATCTGTTATTTTGTTAGACATTGATTTTTTTAAAGGCATTAATGACAATTATGGCCATCTGAGCGGCGATAGAGTGTTAGTTGAATTTACTGAGATTCTTAAACGGAATATACGAAACACCGACTATGCAGGTCGCTGGGGTGGAGAAGAGTTTTTAATTATTTGTCCTAACATAGGGCTCAAAGAAGCTATAGTGCTTGCCAATAAGCTACTTGATAAAATCAGAAGTCATACTTTCTCAGAAATAAAAAATATCACGGCTAGTGCGGGCGTAAACTCTTTTACTAAAAATGAGTCAGTTGACACTACGATATATAACGCAGATCAAGCACTTTACCAAGCTAAAGAAAATGGCCGAGATAACGTGATAGCATTTAAGCGTAATACTCTACAAGATCAGTGAGTATTGGGAGAAATGAGCCAGCTTAATAATTATAATATTGTTAAATGTGATCTGTCGCAGTAAATGAAAACAAAGAAAAGTGAAGCTATGGAAAAAATCAATCACTGATGATTATCTGTAAAGCAGGTGAAGCCTTACAGATTGCACTCATACAACGCGATGAATATACACAGCTGCATTGTCAACGTGTTGCCCAGATTGCTGTTCAAACAGGCAAACATTTCGGCTTTGACGATTCATTGCTTGCACAACTGGAAACAGCCGCTATTTTTCATGATATTGGCAAAATAGGTATTGCTGATGATATCTTGCTTAATCCTGGAGCACTAACGTTCAAGCAATATGAGCAAATGAAAAACCATGTTGTTTTGGGTGCAAGCATTGTTGAAAAACTAGATATTTCTAATGCTGAGAGCGTAGCCAATATTATTCTTCACCATCACGAGCATTATGATGGTTCAGGCTATCCTGACGGTTTAAAAGGCGATGAAATATCACTCTCATCGCGTATCATTTGTATTGTAGATGTGTTTGATGCGCTAAGCAGTAATCGCTGTTATCGGGATGCCTTTAGCCCCAAAAATACACTGGCCTATATGGCTGAAGAGATGAGTGAACAATTTGATTCATCTGTATTCGAGGTGGTCTCGCAAGTCATTATAAAAAATGATTTCATTTCCTCTGACAATAACGTCGATTAATCCTCACCGCCACTAGCGCCTATTCGCTATCTAGATCATGAGTCATCAGATAGTACTAGAATAAACATATTAGCTAATGAGTTCGTTAACTAGACTTATCTTCTACTTAATTGATTCATCGTTCTAAAGCATACCTTCCTTAATGATAAACGCGATAATCTCAGCTAGACCTTGGCCTATTTTAAGATTAGTAAAAACATAGGGTCTATCAATTCGCATTCTTTTAGTATCACTGTCCATTACTTCGAGTGAGGCACCGACATAGGGTGCTAAATCTATTTTGTTAATCACTAGTAGATCTGAGCGTGTTATGCCCGGGCCGCCTTTTCTGGGGATTTTTTCGCCTTCAGCAACATCAATTACGTAAATCGTAATATCTGCCAACTCAGGACTAAAGGTGGCTGATAAGTTATCCCCACCGCTTTCAATAAAGATTAAATCTAAATCTGGGAAAGTATCACTGAGATCTTCGACGGCAGCTAAATTCATTGAAGCGTCTTCACGAATCGCAGTATGTGGGCAGCCGCCGGTTTCTACTCCGATGATGCGGTCTTCTGATAGCGCTTCACTTTTCACCAAAAATTGCGCATCTTCTTTGGTATAAATATCGTTTGTTACTACAGCTAATTGATAATCATCACGCATCGCTTTGCACAATGCATCAAGCAGTGCTGTTTTGCCGGAGCCTACTGGACCACCGACACCAATGCGTAAGGGTGCTTTTTTTGCATTCATATTTCTTCTCTTTATCAGGGGGTATCAGGATCTAAATAAACGGGTGTACTGCGTTTCATGACGGGCGCTAGCATAGGCTAAGGCCGGTGCGGAACTACCGACATTGTCATCGCTGACACTTAAGCTTTTATCAACAGCTACTGCTAAAGGTTGGGCAAGATCGCGTAAAATTCGCTGTCCAGCCATTTGACCTAGGGGAATTAATTTGACGCCCGAAATTACAATGTTTTCTAACCATGACCAAGCAAAACCTTGTGCACCCTGCTGTACTGGAATATTCCACTGACATAATGCCAATGCAAAACCTGCGGTTTGAGATTTTGCCAATACCCGTTTCCATTGTTCGGCAAGATCCATATCTAAATTTTGCAACAATCTCACCATTGCTCTGCCACGATTCTTTTCTTCAAGTCTAAGTTCACTGGTTTCTCGATGAGCGAGTAGGATATCTATCCAATGCGATAAACGTAATTCATCTTGAGTTTGACAGGCTTGTACCATTCGCAGGAGTATGGGTATTTCAAGATTTTGAAGATTTGTCTCGATAAGATCGGCTAACCAGTCATGCAACTCTTGTTCAGTATTGACCCATTGGCATTCAACTGCCCATTCAAGCCCTTGTGAATAGGTAAAACCACCCACAGGTAGGGTGCTGCTTGATAATTGCATCAAGCGTATTAGACTAATATCGGTCATCATCTTGTTGAAATAACGCCTTTAAGAGCGTTGTTTTACCGCTATCCCAATCGCCACCAAAACAATGGCGATGGTTAATGGCCATGCATGTTCAGGGCTTGCTAAAACATGCCAGATATTCCCCATCAATGATGTGCCATGCTCGTCATGTGCTGAGGCTAAAGTAGGAAACAGTGTGATCAGTAATAGGATGATTTTGTTCATGTGTCTTCTCCGTTCATTTTAGTGGTGGTGATGACCGTGGTCATGACCACTCGTCACGTTACTACCGTAAGCCCCTGCTTCGGGTTCAAAGGGTACATTTTCAACTTGCACGGTCAATCCTAATCCTGTCAACATGTTATCTAAAACATGATCATGGAGGTATTGGATACGTCCGGGATTAATCTGTAGTGAGACATGACGATTACCAAGATGGTAGCAGGCTCTTGCCATTAACCATGCATCGTCACAATTCACGGTGGATACGCTTTCATTGGCAGCAATTATCTTGACAACGGTGCCATCTTCGCTCGTCAATACATCACCATCTTGTAGTACTTGGCCTCGTTGTAGGAACAAACCTACATCACGGCCATCATCCAAGACGGCACGTAGTCGGCTTTTAACACGACTAGCAAGTGGCAGTGTCAGCGTGGCATTCTCTGCTGCTTCAGTACTTAGTTTTTTTATTAAATTAATCATATTTAAAAGAGGAAATAGCGTTGTGCCAGTGGCAGTTCCACCGCTGGCTCACAGGTTAATAATTCGCCATCAGCAAATACTTGGTAGGTTTGCGAATCGACTTCAATATTAGGCTGATAATCATTTAAAATCATATCGGCCTTTTTAATATCTCGGCAATTTTTAACTACGCCGATCATGCTTTTCAAATCGAGTTTTTCGGCTATGCCATCATCTTTTGCTGCTTGAGACACAAAGGTCATTCTCGTTGCATAACGCGCAGCACCAAGGTTTGCAAACATCATTCGATAATGAACCGGTTGCGGTGTTGGGATCGAGGCATTTGGATCGCCCATCGGTGCAGCGACAATCATGCCGCCCTTAATAATTAAATTAGGCTTGGTGGCAAAAAATGCCGGTGACCACAACACTAAGTCGGCTAATTTACCGACCTCAATTGAGCCAACTTCATGTGACATGCCATGTGCGATAGCAGGATTAATGGTGTATTTGGCGACGTAACGCTTAGCACGAAAGTTATCAGCATCGGTGTTTTCATCAGTCGCTAATGGGCCACGCTGTACTTTCATTTTATGAGCAGTTTGCCAAGTGCGAATAATGACTTCTCCTACACGACCCATAGCTTGTGAGTCAGAAGCTATCATTGAGAAAGCGCCTAAATCATGCAGAATATCTTCTGCTGCAATCGTTTCGCGTCTGATTCGTGATTCAGCAAAGGCTACATCTTCAGCAATATTAGGATCAAGATGATGGCAAACCATCAACATATCTAAATGTTCATCGATGGTATTGATTGTATAAGGTCGCGTCGGATTGGTAGATGAGGGCAAAACAAAAGACTCGCCACATGCTTTGATAATATCCGGTGCATGGCCACCGCCGGCACCTTCCGTGTGATAAGTGTGAATTGTTCTACCTTTCATTGCCGCTATGGTATGTTCAACAAAACCTGATTCATTGAGTGTGTCGGTATGAATGGCTACTTGAACATCCATTTTTTCGGCGACGCATAAGCAGTTATCTATAGAGGCAGGCGTTGTTCCCCAGTCTTCATGTAATTTGAGGCCGATAGCGCCGGCACGTACTTGTTCTTCTAAAGGTTCTGGCAAACTTGCATTACCCTTGCCTAAAAAACCAATATTCATTGGTAGTTCATCGGCAGCTTGCAACATGCGATGCATATTCCAAATACCAGGCGTACACGTGGTAGCTTTGGTGCCAGTAGCAGGCCCCGTTCCCCCCCCGATCATGGTGGTTACACCTGACATTAATGCCTCTTCGATCTGTTGTGGGCAGACGAAATGAATATGAGAGTCTATGCCACCTGCGGTTAGAATTTGACCTTCACCTGCAATGACTTCTGTACCGGGTCCAATTACGATATCAACACCCGGCTGCACATCAGGATTACCCGCTTTACCTATGGCAACGATGCGACCATGCTGGATGCCAACATCAGCTTTGACAATGCCCCAATGATCTATAATCAAGGCATTAGTAATCAACAGATCAACGACTTCGGCATCAGAGCGTTGGCTTTGACCCATGCCGTCACGAATGACCTTGCCGCCACCAAATTTAACTTCGTCACCATAGATAGTACGATCGTCTTCGACTTTTATCCACAGCTCAGTATCACCCAAACGCACACGATCACCGGTCGTTGGCCCATACATTTCCATATAAGCTTGTCTGCTAATTGTGGTCATGCTTTATTCTCCAAAAGACCCATTACTTCGGCATTAAAACCATAAACTTTGCGATCTCCCGAATAAGCAACGAGTTCTACTTCGCGTGTTTGTCCCGGTTCAAATCGAACTGCGGTACCTGCTGCAATATTAAGTCTGAATCCATAGGTTTTATTGCGATCAAATTCCAAGGCAGGGTTGGTTTCAAAAAAGTGATAATGCGAACCTACTTGAATGGGCCTATCACCTATATTACCGACATTCACCACGACCGTGGCTCGCTCAGCATTGAGTGTTATATCGCCTTCGGCAACGATTATTTCACCTGGAATCATGATTTATCCTCCTGTAGCACGCAATCAAACAATCGGATCATGAATGGTCACCAACTTGGTGCCATCAGGAAACGTTGCTTCTACTTGTATGTCATGAATCATCTCGGCAATGCCCGTCATCACATCATCATGGCTTAATAAGGTGCGACCGTAATTCATCAATTCAGCCACACTTTGGCCATCACGGGCACCTTCTAAAATTGCAGCACTGATGTAGGCAATAGCTTCAGGATGATTGAGTTTTACGCCGCGTAGCTTTCGACGCTCTGCCAACAAGCCTGCCGTAAATATTAACAATTTATCTTTTTCTCTTGGGGTCAAATTCATCTGTATAACCTATTATTTATGTAGCCCATATCCTTGGCGGACAAGCTTTGCGTTCTAATATGACGGGTCTCAGTACCCTCCATATTTGTGCAAATAGTTTACGGCAGTTAGCTGTTGAGTTTCCTAAATAACGTACAACTAAACAATCCTCGATCAAGGTTGCAGCAATTAAATGGCTATTTTCATCAGGCAATATAGCTCTTACTTGTTCTAGTAAGTTATTATCAGCAGGAGTAGCTATTAACATTGCCATCACGGAATGGCCGCGTAAGCCTGTTGGTGTGTTTAATCTATCTGCATTAATCTGAATGCGTTCGATCAATATGGGCACGCCACATCGGCGGAGTGAAAAATCTAAGCTTAACAGACCGGCTGTGAACGTTTCATTATTAGCAGGCAGGCCAAGACAATGTGTTTCCCAACCGATAAAACGTGCATTTTCCGCTAAATCAATGTTGGTGCTCATATGGGCTTGTGCGCCAGGGAAATAGATGTTTTCTTGAGGGAGCCACTCTAATGATGCGTGTTCAGCAATATATAAGTTTTGCTTTTGGTGAGCTGTTTCGCCTTGGCTGCGGTAAAACTTGGTCGCGCCAGGCGTGGTTAATAATGTTCTCGCGTTGGCATGAATACTTGTGTTAGTGGTTAAGGTATCCCCTCCGACAACGCCGCCCGGGGGATGAAGGATATATAAATGACATACATCACCTTCAGGGTAGAACGCTCTTTGAACTGTTAATGGCCCGTATTGACTACGATGAGACAACACCGTTTTATCACTTCGATAGGTAAATTCCAAATCGAGTTGTGCTTGCCAACCTGACGGAATATTTTTCGCCAAGCTGTTAAATGAATTCATGCTAAGTAAACACTCACTAATTTCTCCAGTAACTTATTTAAACAGATAGATATTTGCTTATTTTAGCAACATCTACATCCTTTCTTAGATCTTCATGAATAAATTTTCCTGAATCAATAACAATAAGTCTATCGGCGATAGCCATAGTAAAGCTAAGTACTTGTTCAGAAACGATAATCGTTATATCGCGCATTTGTTGTATTTCATTAAGAATTTTAGCAATATCTTTAATGATTGAAGGTTGAATACCTTCTGTTGGTTCATCTAATAACAGTATTTTAGGATTAGTGACCAAGGCCCTCGCGATGGCCAATTGTTGCTGTTGTCCACCTGATAAGTTGCCGCCTCTGCGGTGTCGCATATCGAACAAGACGGGAAACAAGGCATAAATATCTTCGGGCACTCTTTTAATGCCTGATACTTGCATGCCGGTCTCAATATTTTCTTGAACACTGAGTGTCGGGAAAATCATTCGACCCTGCGGTACATACGCTATTCCATTGGCGACCCGTTGATAACTCTCATTTTTAGTTACGTCTTGGCCATCAATTTTAATGCTACCTTGACCCGCCTCTAAAATACCAATTAATGATTTGAAGAGCGTCGTTTTCCCCATACCGTTTCGGCCCATAATGGCCAAAGTTTCATTCTTTTTAGCTTCAAAGCTAATGCCATGAATTACTTCACTCTGCCCATAGCTCACATGTAAATCGGATACTTCAAGCATAACTAATACCTCTTATCTTAGTGTCCCAGATAGACTTCAATGACATCAGGGTTGTTTTGGACTGTTTTCATATCACCTTCGGCAAGAATTTTTCCTTGGTGAAGTACCGTTACTTTGTGTGCGATTCGGGCAACAAACTCCATATCATGTTCGATGACGAGCACGGACCGACCCTTACTAATACGATTCAACAACTCTGCTGTTAGCTCACGCTCTTTTACGCTCATGCCAGCAACAGGTTCATCTAACATCAGTAATTCAGGATCTTGAATTAGCAACATACCTATTTCTAGCCACTGTTTCTGGCCATGGCTGAGCAAGGCTGCTTCCATATCAAGGAAATCACCGAGGAAGACATCATTAGCGACTTCTTTAATACGCGCATCCACTTTGTCTGTTCGTTTAAAGGTTAATGAGCCCAAAACACTGCGTCCTTGCGGATAAGACACTTCAAGATTGTCGTATACCGATAGATTTTCATAAATTGAGGGTGTCTGAAATTTACGTCCTACACCCGCATGAACAATCTGATGCTCAGAAAGCGTCGAAAGCTCTTTGTTGTTAAATTTAATGCTGCCTGATGTCGATTTTGTTTTGCCACAGATTAGGTCAAGAAGTGTCGTTTTACCGGCGCCATTTGGCCCAATCACCACTCTTAATTCATCTTTATCAACATAAAGGCTCAAGTTATCTACTGCCTTAAAACCATCAAATGAAACTGTTAAGTCCTCAATGGCTAATGCGAAACTGGTATTACTACTCATGACATATCTTCCTTAGACGTGAATTCTGGCCTGAACTCAAATAAGAGTGGTTCATTTGCTGTCCTTAACAGGGCTAGAGTTCTTGCTATCGATTAATTCTTTAGCTGAACTTATAAACTTCATTCCACTAATACGGCTGAGCTGTGGTTTACCGTACTTATCCCAAATACCTGCTAGGCCATTAGGGAAGAACATTACTACCGCGATGAATAATCCACCCATTAAGAATAGCCACATTTCAGGGAATGTTTCTGAAAAGATAGTCCTGCCATAGTTAACAAGCAGAGTCCCATACACCACACCTATCAGTGACATACGTCCACCTACAGCAGCAAAAATTACCATTTCAATCGATGGCACGATACCGACAAATGAAGGCGACATAAAGCCCACTTGTAGTGTGAACATTGCACCACCAATCGCAGCGATGATAGCTGATACACAAAAGATAAAGATCTTAAAGTTTGATACGTCATAACCTGAGAAACGGACGCGATCTTCTTTGTCACGCATTGCTAATAATAAACGTCCAAATTTGCTGGTCAGAATGAAGCGGCTGATCATAATGACACCAAACAATAGGAAGGCATTGATGAAGTACAGGATATATTTCGATGAATCGTCACGAATATCCCAGCCATGTATTGTTTTTAAGTCAGTGATACCGTTAATACCGCCTGTATAACCTTGTTGACCGACAATCAGCACGGTAAGAATTACGGCGATAACCTGGGTGATAATGGCAAAGTAAACGCCACCTACCCGACGTTTAAACATCGAATAACCGATAATAAAGGCAAAGATAGCGGGTACAGCAATTACTGCTAATAAGGTAAAACTGAAACTATGAAAGGGCACCCAGAACCACGGTAGTTCAGTTATTTGATTCCAGTCCATGAAATCAGGAATACCCGGTGTAGATTGGATTTTGGTACTCTCTAGATCCGAAGCTTCGAGTTTTAAGAACATGGCCATGCAGTAGCCACCAAGTCCAAAAAAGACACCTTGTCCTAAACTCAAGATACCGCCATAACCCCATAATAAGACTAAGCTGACCGCCACAAAGGCATATGTCAGATATTTACCCACCAAATTTAATCTAAATAAGTCGAGTGACATAGGCAAAATTATTAAAATTAACACGGCGAGAATCACCATGCCGATCGCCCCGTTTTTACCACCTAAAAAACGTTCATACATAAAATTCATGTTTTTCTCCTAGTTCGCTTATTTACGGACTTTGACTGAGAACAGGCCTTCAGGGCGCATCATCAAAATAATCACAAGTGTCAATAAGGTAAATACTTTTGCCATTGAACCACTGATGAAAAATTCTAAGATTGACTGTGCCTGAGCGATGGTAAAGGCCGATGCAATTGTGCCAAATAAACTTGCAGCACCACCAAAGACGACAACCATAAAGGTGTCAACGATATAAAGTGATCCTGATGTAGGTCCGGTTGATGCAATGGTAGTAAAGGCCGCGCCTGCTATACCCGCAATGCCACAACCTAAAGCAAAGGTTAAACGATCTATTTTCTTGGTATTTATACCAACCGCGCCGCTCATGATTCTATTCTGTGTAGTGGCACGAACGGCTAAACCCCAATTCGATCTATACATCAACAGATAAACACCTATTGTCACGACTGCGGTTAAACCTAAAACGAACATGCCGTTGATTGGAATATAGATTGTGTCTGTTGGTTGATACGCACCCATTAACCAGTCAGGTAATGTAGGGCTTACTTCACGTGCACCAAATATTGAACGGAAGCTTTGCTGCATAATTAAACTTAAACCCCATGTCGCTAAAAGCGTGTCAAGTGGTCTTTTATATAAGTGCCGTATGAGAATAAACTCGGTGAGATACCCGAGGATCCCGGCAATGAAAAAGGAGGCAATTATTGCAAACAGGAAGTAGTACTGAATAAACCCGGGGAAATACGTTTCACTTATAACGGACAATAGATACGTTGTATAAGCACCTACCGCCATAAATTCGCCATGGGCCATATTGATAACGCCCATCTGTCCAAAAATAATCGCCAGACCAAGTGCCATAAGTAAAAGTACACTAAACAAACTTAAGCCAGCAAAACCTTGCATGGCAAAAATTGATGTCAACTCCTGCATTGAATACTCACCCATAACACATACTCCGTAATAAAGTTTCTAACGAAAACATTACATTTACTCACTATCTGTTTTTAATAACAGGTTGGTCATGACGACCAACCTGTTTCTACATTAATAATATGGAACTAAGTTTTGCCTATTGGTAACCTTCAGGGAATGGATTTGGTTCAATCAATTCAGACTCAAATACTACTGTTGCTTGACCATCTTTGTTCCATTTACCAACGCGAGCTTTACTCCACAAGTGATGGTTAGAGTGAAGTTTCACATAACCTTCAGGTGCGGTTGTTAACTCAATGTCACCTTTTTCAGATTCAGCAATCACTTTATCGACATCAAAAGATCCTGCTCTTTCGACAGCAGCTTTCCATAACCAAGGACCTAAATAAGCGGCCTGAGTTACATCACCTATTACGCTATCTTCACCCCACATAGCTTTGAATTCTTTAACAAATTCAACATTGTTAGGATTGTCTTGGCTTTGGAAATATTTCATGATTGAGTAGAAACCTTCTAAGTTCTCACCACCAATACCCAATACTTCATCTTCCGTTACTGAAATTGTTAACAGCGTTTGATTTTCACTTGTAATGCCCGCTGCTTTAAGTTGTTTAAACCAAGCAACGTTACTTCCACCTACTACTGCGGCATAAATTACATCAGGCTTTTTAAGGCGGATTTTATTGATGGTCGATCCAAACTGTGTGTCACCTAATGGTTTGTAATCTTCACCTACTACTTTGCCACCCAACACATTTTCAATGTGTTTACGGGCAATTTTCATTGATGTGCGAGGCCAGATGTAGTCAGAGCCAATCAAATAGAATGTTTTAGCGTCTTTTTCTTTAGTTACCCAATCCAAACCAGCAAGGATCTGTTGTGTTGCTTCCTGGCCGGTGTAGATAACATTATGTGATTGCTCAAGTCCTTCATAAAATGTCGGGTAATAAAGCAAACCATTTTCTTGTTCAAATACAGGCAACGCAGCTTTACGTGATGCAGATGTCCAGCAGCCAAATACCGCCGCCACTTTATCTTGTACTAAAAGCTTACGAGATTTTTCTGCGAACGTTGGCCAATCACTGGCACCATCTTCTTGAACAATCTCAATTTGACGACCTAAAATACCGCCAGACTCATTGATTTGTTTGATTGCTAGTTTTTCTGCTTCTTGGGCCCCCGTTTCACTAATCGCCATCGTGCCGGTTAATGAATGCAAAATACCTACTGTTACCGTGGTATCGGTTACAGCCTGACCCGTAGTTGTAGCCTCTATCGCCATTGCACTGGTTGAAATAAACCCTGCTGCGACCATTGCGCTTAGCAATGCCGCCGTTTTACCTATGAATTTTCTTCGATTAAATTGACTCATCATATATCTCCTGTTGATATAATTTTTAGTACATTTTTTATAAAGTAGTGACGCTTAATGTCCAAGCATCCAAGGTCTTGCCGTTTTCTTTGTTTGCATCAATAGGCCGTGTCCTTTAGTCGTTGATTTAGATTTTTCTTTAGATGTCGGTTTGCAACTATGTGAGCCTGTGCAACCACAACTAGAGCGTCTAGCTTGTTTAGGTTCATGTGCGGCTTTTTCATTTCGTTCATGTGCCACTCTTGTCTCCGTATTAACTAAGGCTAAATGGGGCGCAGAA
>JBLIKM010000018.1:0-13813 GCA_047636295.1 Methylophagaceae bacterium | reverse complement strand
TTATTGGTCAGCCATGATCGTAGTTTCTTGAATAATGTCGCTACTAGTACCATCGTGTTTGATGACGATGCTGTGGTACGTGAATATGTCGGTGGTTATGATGATTGGCTGCAACAACGTCAACAAGATAAAGACTATGAAGCACAAAAAAATAAAACGGCCACTAAACTAGCTAAACCAGTAGAAAAGAAGGCAAATAAGAAATCTAATCTCACCTATCAAGAGCAACTTGATCTTGCTGCCTTTCCTAAAAAAATTGAAGAAATTGATAAAAAACAAACTGAGCTACACGATGTGATTGGACAACCGGCGTTTTACAAACAATCAGAAGATAAGATCGCTGCCAGCCAAGCTGAATTAGCCAACGTGACCGCTGAGTTAAATGTCATGTATGAGAAATGGGAAGCGTTGGAAGCTAAACAAGACGCCTAACATACTTAAAGCACTGACAAGGAATAAGACATATCAGCGACCTCTTTGGAGCGAATTATAATGGATATACTGGCATTGATGACCGATCTCATTAGACAGCTTAATAGTATTGTTTGGGGGCCTTTAATGTTAGTGCTAATCTTGGGTACAGGCTTGATACTGATGATTGGGCTAAAGGGTATGCCTATTGCCAAATTAGCCTATGGTTTCAAAATGCTTTGGGCTGGACGCGAGACTAAAACACAAAAAGGCGAAGGTGATATTGCACCCTTTAATGCCTTGATGACGTCGCTATCAGCAACGATTGGTACGGGTAATATTGCGGGTGTTGCAACGGCAATATTTTTAGGTGGTCCTGGCGCTTTGTTTTGGATGTGGATGACGGCACTAGTCGGCATGGCAACTAAATATGCTGAAGCAGTGCTGGCCGTTCATTTTCGTGAAACCGATGAAAAGGGTAATAAAGTCGGTGGTCCAATGTATTACATCAAAAATGGTCTAAGCAAGCGCTTTGCTTGGCTAGGCACTACCTTTGCCATATTTGGTGCGTTAGCTGGATTCGGTATCGGTAATACGATTCAAGCTAATTCAGTAGCGGATGTTTTATCCTCTAGTTTTGGCGTGCCGCCATTGCTGACAGGATTAGTGATTGCCATCTTGGTCGCTATGGTACTGATTGGCGGTATAAAGCGTATCGCTCATGTTGCCGGAAGGTTAGTGCCTTTTATGGCGATAGCGTATATCTTGGCAGGTATTGTGATTTTAGGACTGCACGTCGATAAGATACCTGCAGCTTTAGAATTGATTTTTATTCATGCCTTTACACCCATTGCAGCCACCGGTGGTTTTGCTGGTGCAGCCGTGTGGGCTGCAATTCGTTTCGGCGTGGCACGCGGTGTCTTTTCTAATGAAGCTGGATTAGGCAGTGCGCCGATAGCCCATGCCGCAGCAGCAACCAATAGCCCCGTACGGCAAGGTACGGTTGCCATGATCGGTACCTTTATCGATACCCTGATCATTTGTACTATTACTGGACTGGTGATTATCGTATCGGGTGCCTGGACTAGCGGTGAAACAGGAGCAAGCTTATCCTCACTGGCTTTTGAATCTGCATTGCCAGGAGTGGGCGAGTATATTGTGACTCTTGGCTTAAGTGTTTTTGCCTTTACTACCATTTTAGGCTGGAGTATTTATGGCGAAAAATGTGTGGAATATTTGTTCGGTGTAAAGTCAATTACACCGTTCCGAATTTTATGGATTGTAGCTGTTCCCATCGGTGCGGTGTCAAATTTATCGTTTATTTGGCTGGTGGCAGATACCTTAAATGCCTTGATGGCTTTGCCTAATCTAATAGCTTTGTTATTACTTAGCCCCGTGGTATTTAAACTGACTAAAGAATATTTTGCTAAGAATTAGGCTTACTTGAATTTAAGAAACCTACCGAAAAATATAAGTATGTAGTTGGGATTCATTTGTCATCCCAAGCTACGAGGCTTAAGGTCTCACAACTGCGATGGAAAGTTTAGAAGCTATAAATCGCTGGAAATCGATCGAGTCTGATCCTGTCTGATCCTGTCGGTGGTTGTTACTACATTTAACTGTGTAGCGGTACAGATCAGTGATCTATTATCTGCAGTCCACTGTCTGCGTAATTTTCTTGTACAGAAGTCTTAATACTGAAACGCTCAAGCTGCTTGCCATTTACTTTCATCTGTTTTTCGAAAAAAGATTGATCCTGCGACCAATGAATGGGAGCATCAATGATATAAATCTAATTAAGGCAACGGTATGAATAAAATTGCTCACACGTCTATTCGGCCTACTCGTGGTCTAAATTTGTTATCCCAGGAAGAAATCTACAAACTCAGTAATCCCAGCGCCGATCTTTACCAACTATTTAGGGACTGCGCGCTTGCGGTGCTCAACACCGATAGTAATGAAGATGACGCGGAGCAAATATTCAACCGCTATGCAGATTTTGAGATAAAACTTAAATCTGAATCGCGCGGTGTGATGCTTGAAATATTTAATGCCCCCACTCAATCGTTTGTCGATGACGTAATCATCAAGGGTATTCAGGAGCATCTATCTTCGGTTCTACGTGATATCGTCTATACTGATTTCAAAGTGCTTGCTGATGGTGGCAATGGTAGTACTACCGATAAAGTATTTCGTATCTTGCGTAATGCCAGCATAGTTCAGCCCAGTGTCGCGCCTAATATAGTGGTCTGTTGGGGAGGGCACTCAATTTCACGAGAAGAATATGACTACGCTAAACACGTTGGTTATGAACTCGGTTTACGTGGTCTGGATATTATAACCGGCTGTGGTATTGGTGCGATGAAAGGCCCAATGAAAGGGGCTGCCGTCGGCCATGCTAAACAACAAATTAAAAATGGTCGCTACATCGGAATTACAGAACCAGGCATTATTGCCTCTGAATCGCCAAATGCGATCGTCAATGAACTAGTGATTATGCCGGATATCGAAAAACGACTAGAGGCATTTGTTCGACTCGGCCACTGCATCATAGTCTTCCCTGGTGGTGTTGGTACCGTTGAGGAAATTCTGTATCTGTTAAGTATATTGCTTCACCCTGATAATAAAATAGGCATTCCACTTATTTTTGCAGGCCCTGAAAGTTGTCGCTCATATTTTGCAACGCTGGATAGGTTTTTACGATATTGTCTCGGTGATGACATTGCCAAGCTCTACCAGATCCTTATCGGTGAACCAGACAAAGTGGGTAGTCTAGCAAAGGAAAAAGTACACTTTGTACATGAGCAGAGACGCGCTAACAACGGGGCTTATTATTTTAATTGGCAACTCAAAATTGCACCAAACTTACAATATCCGTTCGAGCCAACTCATGACAATATGGGGGCATTAAGGCTCGACCTAACCTCACCTAAACATGAATTAGCCGCTCAGTTGCGTTCCGCCTTTTCCGGTATTGTTGCAGGTAATGTTAAATCGTTTGGGATACGTCAAGTGGCCAAACATGGTCCTTATAAGATTCATGGCGATCCTGGTTTA
Organism: Methylophagaceae bacterium; assembly: GCA_047636295.1. Classification (GTDB taxonomy): domain Bacteria; phylum Pseudomonadota; class Gammaproteobacteria; order Nitrosococcales; family Methylophagaceae. The sequence continues at coordinate 10,345 of JBLIKM010000018.1, read as the reverse complement.
ATGAACGCAATTGATGAATTATTACGTATCTTTGTCAAGGAACAACGGATGAAACTGGGCCAAGGGGAGCATGACTATAAGCCTTGTTACCAGATTGTTTGAAATTTAAGCCGTGAGGATTTGGAATGAATAGAGTCGGGTCTAGCTTTTATACTTTTTTTGATCCTACTAAAAGAAATCATAAGGATCTGTGAATAGCCAAAATGCATAAAAGGTCGATTGCCTCATTTCTAATCTTATAGATTGTAGCAGTACAAATTGGCGTGGTATCTAATTTGTTATTCATATGGCTGGTGGCTGATATGTTAAATTCCTGAAGGCACTGCCGATTCTAATTGCCTTGTTATTGCTTAGTTCTGTGGTATTTAAACTGATTAGAAAATATTCGACTAAGAATTCAGTTGGCTCTTTTATCTGATCTTTTCGATATTTATTTCCCAGATAATATTGTAACGGTAGGTTTATTCTGAATTAAATATGGGAGATGTAAATGCAGTATTAGGTATTGAAGGTGATTATTGAGGTTACACTTCTGTTTTTAGCTATATTTATTCTAGATAAATTTGGAACAAAAAAACTAAATATCTTTGTGAGTAAATATATAAAATATTAAAGGAATATCGTTAATTGAGTTGTTATATTTTCGGCCGAAACTAAATAATTCTGCTCTATTAGTTATAAATAAAATCAGCAAAAATTCACGGTAAGGCGATGTACTTATTATGAAAATGACTATTAAATGTCAAAATATAGCTGCATTATGTTTAGTATTGATGCCTTGTTTTACTTTTGCTGATGAAGTAAAAGTCGATAACTTTCGATGTGGACATAAACTTATTGAATACCAAATGACAATGGGCGAGGTGCTAGCAGCATGTCCGAAGTCGCAACACCCAAAACGACAGTCAGAAAATAACATCACCTATTACTATTTATCTCAAGGTGAAAATGCACGGTACCGGCAGTATTATAAATACAATTGGTTTTTTGAAAGTTACGGCAAGTTCAGAAGGTATGTCCATTTCGATAATAATCAGGTTGTATTGATTATCGAAGATCATGATATTCGAGATTAAGTGATCTGAAGGCTTTGCTTACTTTTAGATTGATAACTTTCGCTCAATAAAAACCCGCTTCAATTACTCTTGGCGGGCCTAAATGTTTATTGTCAACCAATGTGGTCAGTATTAGTATTACTCGTCTAACAGCGCATCTCGTTTATCACTACCTTTACGTGGGCGTATCCACATTTCATACATTGAAACTATCCACATAAATGCAAAAGATAAGGCCATTGCTCCACCACCTATAATAACTAACCATGCGAAGTTTGGATTAAGTTTGGTTAACCACCATGAAGAAATATCAAGGATTAGAAAGATATAAGGCGTCACCACGACAGTAGCTTTCAGATATTTAGGCACACCCGCTGCTAAACTAAATATAAGCCCTACAAACATAAAGATAAAGGCGATACCAAATAAATGAATGTGAGAAACCCGTGCTAATGATGAAAAGCTAGCACCCGTATCCGTTTCAGCACGTTTAGCTATATTTTCAAATTTAGTCCAATCAGGGACTGTCATGCCTGAAGACGCACTATGACAGGCGATGCAATTGGTGTCGAAGATTTTGCGAATGCCTGTTTCATTAAATGATTTTTCATCAGCGCCTTTGTGTATCCAGTTAATTATTTTTAAACGGTCTGCTTCAGGGGCCATCAGCTTCATTGAACCATTAAGTTTCGCTTCAAGAGCTGAGCCTGAACGTTTGCCGTAATAACTATAAACAATATCGTCAACGGATAAACCTAATTCACCATCTGCCATACCGTGAGTAAATTGAATTTGTACAATGGCCATTAAATAACCAATAGCGACGACGATTAAGTAACCGCTGAATAAGGCTTTAAGGGCAATACCTTGACTACAGAGGTTAATTTTATGTGATTCAGCCATTGTTAATTCCTAATGTTGTCGGTAAAAATAAGTGGACATACTATTACATAACCGATTTGATGAATAGATTTATTCAGTTGCAGCTTGGTTCTGAGCGTTGATAGCTAGTTCGTCTTTGAGTCCATAAAAGCTACGTAGATGAATATCGCGTTGTGGAAATGGAATTTCCAGATTATCGCGAGCAAGAGCGGTATCGAGTTCCCATGTGTAGGTGGCTATTACTCGTCCTGGCAATTTAACGGCGGCGGGTGTTAGCCAGACGATAAGTTCAAAATTAAGGTTACTATCACCAAAGCCGGTCATCCAAACTTGGGCTTTATGTTTAGCATTTGTACTTTTTAAGGTGTAATCAAAGGCATCAGCCGCCTCTAAAGCCGCTAGCTTTACTTCGTCTTTATCTGAGCCGTAAGCTACTCCAAAAGGAATATGAACACGGCGGAATGATTTATACATTGTCCAGTTAGTAACTTGACCATTAACAAAGTCAGAGTTGGGTATGAAAATATCGACGTTATCGTTGGTCACAATATGGGTGCTACGCATATTGATTTGTTTTACTTCACCAGCAAGTCCGGAACCAAATTCGATGAAATCAACCACTTTGAGGATTTTTTCAAATAGAATAATCAGGCCAGCAACAAAGTTACTCACTACGTTTTTCAAACCAAAACCAATCCCAATGGAAAGCGCGGAAGCAAGTAGTGCGAGTTTACTCAGATCAACACCAATACTGGAACCAGTAACCAGTAACCAGTAACCAGTAAACCTATGACCAAGATAATGTAGTGCAATACTTTTTGTAGAGCATAAATAGTGGAATTATTACTATTTTAACGGTGAGACATCAACCGGTTTAAACTGAAACGTACGGCACGCGAAATTAACCACGCGATGAATATGATCATGCAAACGCGTAATAAACTCAGTGTGGTGACGGGGGTTTCATTGATATCAAATAGCGAGGTTTGAAATGTCTCTTTGCTAAGCGTCCAAAAGTCTGCAAGAAATGATTTACTGCTACCAATAAAGCTAGCTAATTTGCCTTGCTGTTTTAGTAGTCTTTTTTTAACCAGTGATAGTAAATATTGAACTTGTTCAAGGCGCTCTAATTCATCTAATTGCTTTAGTGTGTCGAGCGTGGCTACTAATCGTGCTTGGTGAATAGCTTGTTTATGGTCATTATCGTTGTTCAGTAAACTTTGCCTCGCGTTATCACGTTCTTGCTGGGTTGATTTACGCCAGAGTTTATTTTTGTTGGCGAATTCATCTAATTGTTTTTCGTCCGCCTTAAGTTGAGTTAAAAAAGCTTCTGTATTTGGTATGGCGTCCATCACCGGCGTTAATTTTAATTTACTTAATATAACGCTAACTTCCGCATTAGCAATGCGAACTTGTTCTGTCAGTTGCTTTTGCCGACTAAGTTTACTTTGCGGATTATCATCGGTAATGGAAATAAAAGGCTCAAAATACAGGTTTTTTGTTTTTGCAAAGTCCTGTTCAGAGGATTGAAGGTTTTTTGGTATTCAGCGATTGTCTTGCTGTCAGTTTCAAGAGATTGTTCAGCACTTTCTAATGCATTATTGAGGAAGGTGATTTGAATGCCCAGCTCTTTAATGCGTTGTTTGAGTAAAGATAGCTGTTTATTTGCGATTTCAAGATTAAACCTAGACAGGATAATATCTAAGCCTAATGTCAGTTTTTGAGGATTATTGTCATCGAGATTAAGGTAATATTATTTTGAAGAAAAAACCTGTTTTAATAATTCAGTCGTTCTTGCGGCAGGATTTTCACGAATTTTTTTCTCTTCTGCAGCGATCATAGTGAATAGGCCATTTAACGCTTGTTCAGTCACATAGTCAGGCAAATCAAGATTAATATTTTTGCCCACTAGCGGTAATGTAGCTACTTTGTCGGTTAGATCATTGTAGTATTTGGTGGTACCGACTTGGTTTAAAGAGGCATCAATAGCCGGTCTAAATAAGCCCGTTAATTGCTCCGTTGTCTGTACTTTGAAGTATTCGGTAGCGGCATTATCAGGGCCTTGCAAAATGGCATTAGCATCTTTAATGCTCATGTTTCTGATTGCATTGACAATGATATTAGTTGCTTCTGGCGCTGCTTTTTCAGCAGCGTGATTCATACTTTGTTCAAATGCATCAGCCTGACCACCCAAGCCGAACTTTCGCATTAATCCACTAACTTGTTGTAGCTCTGGAGGCATAGCAATATGAATCAGCTGATTAGTCAGATAACCATTAGGTTTACTTACATTATCAATAGCACTGCGAGTCCCAACCTCTAACGCTTGTTTTAAGCCAGATGCGATGGTGCTGTAATCTAAGGTCGATGAGGGTGCTTTATCATCTGCTGATAATAGGGTTTTACCTTTAGTGGTTACATCGTCGAAGAAGCTTCCCCAGTCTGCGCTGGCAGGGCTAATATAAAGGGCGGCAACAATACAAGCCGCTACAGTGAATTTATTCGTATTGGTCATGACGAGTTCCTTTGAATGACGGTGCCGTTTAGCCTAGTATTTAAACATAGCGTAGGATAGCAAACTATTTACTAAATGGTTTGCCCGTTATTTTGTGAGACTTGCAAACAGCGCCGGAAGTTTTTCAGGTAATTTATTAATGTTATCAATAACCATATGTTGATTGCCAAATATATCTTTTACATAATCATCAGCTCGAGGATCAAGACTAATACAATAAGTATAGATGCCTTTTTGGTCGAGTTCTTGAACGGCTTTATGAGTATCTTGTATTAATAAAGTCTCATCACTTACATCGATATCTGATGGTTCGCCATCGGTTAGAATAAGTAATAATTTTTTATCTGATTTTTGGGCTTCAAGATAGTGAGCGGCATGACGCATTGCTGCACCCATCCTTGTGGAATAGCACGCTTTCATGCCTGCTATGCGACCTTTAACATTATCATTCCAGTTTTCACTAAAGCCTTTAATATGATGATAACGTACATCATGGCGAGTATTAGAGTGGAAACCTGCGATAGCAAATTTATCACCGAGTTGCTCTATTGACCATGATAATAAAGATACTGATTCTTGGCATAGTTGCAAGATAGTTTGCTCACAACCTTGAGGAATATCATTTGTTGATTCTGATAAATCCAGTAACAACATAACGGCAATGTCACGACTATCGTGTTTATGACTCATATTGATTCGTGGATCAGGCATGCTACCGCTTTTTAGATCAATGAGTGATCGAATTGCCACATCTAAGTCTAATTCCGAGCCTTCTTCTTGATAACGAACCCGCACATAATTTTGTGGTTTGAGCATTTCCAGTATTCGTTTCATTCTTTTAAGCACTGCGCCGTGTTTTAACAGTAGTTGGTCAACATCATTCGCATTACCTGCTGGATGTAGGGCTTCATAGACGCTTACCCAGTCTGGTCGGTAGCTTTGTGAATGATAGTCCCATTCTGGATAATGACGTGGTGGTAGGCCTTGAGGTTCTTCAGCGGCATGTGTTTGTGGGGCATCACTTGCCGTGTCTTCCTCATCGCCTTCTTCTATAAATGTCCACATATGGCGATTATCATCACGATAATTTATTTCAGTATCATCAAAAAAGACGTTAGCGAGTTGATCACTTTGGCGACGTGTGCGAGCAACATAGGATAGGGCGATGCTGGCAATTTCTTTGGTTGTTGATTCGCCTTTCGCCATAGCTTGATGAAAACGTTCAGCGAATTCAAGTAGGTCAGGATCAGTATAAACATGCTCAGGATCAAGTAATGCTCGTGACAACATCGCTAGACGATGACGTAGACATGATTGAGTTTCTGGGTCACATGCACCTTCCACTGGGTTGGGATGGAGGCTTAAGAATAATTTTTTTAGACCAGGATATTGTCGAATAGTCAGATTTTCCACACGACAATCTTCGATAAATTCAATAGCCATACGTTGAAATGGACTGTGATTATCGGCGATGAGTGGACGAGTCCAACGCTGATGTGCCGCCATGTGAGCAAGTGTTGCCCGATAGCGATCAATTCCTGCAACATTCGACAGATCATCATAAACATCGGGGATACGCATACCTAAGTCATCAAAATAAGGTTGCGGTTTACGTAACTCGTCAAAGCCAAGTGAATAGGGCACGAGTTGTGGATCTATTTCCCACAAACCTTGCATATATAAATTGAGTTTACGTTCATGATCATAAAATAACACACCATGCCGTTCTTTTTGCATTACAGCCAAGCTATCAGCTGATTGCAAACTAAAAAAGTCTATTTGGCGTTCGGGATGAGTGCTGTAGTAGCGGACGCCGTATTCTATCCAGTTTTTTAGGCCCGCTAATGATAATTGATTGATTAGATAAGGCATCTTTTCTAAGAGATAAGATAATGCTGGACTAGGGATGGTGGCATGATGACCATGAATAGATACGGTGGTAGCTGTCATCATGCCGAAAATCATATCGATGTATTTTTGCAGTGCCTCAATATCACCCAGGCGGCGTGATACTGCGCCTATAGTGTCTAGAAACGCAGGAATCGATTGGCCATTAGGCGTACGAGATATTTTCCACACGGTTTCTGATATCAGCTTCAATACTGGTTGACCTAGTTGACCAGTAATGGCGGGCATATCTTCCATATAACTGAGGACAGGTTCTACACCTCGGCCCATCATGCAAACGAGTGATGCACCTTCGAGATATTCTTCAATACCCTGTTCGCTCATATAAAGACCAGCTTCTTTCATACACTCGTCAAATACAGCATCGATTTGATCGAAGCCACATTTCAGTTTTGGGCGATCTGGGTGTTGTTGCATCTCGCTGATGTCACTCATGGAAATGTATCGTCGGCTTAGGCAAATACAGCATTGATGGCGTGATCTAAGGTATCACGAATATCAGCATCATCTGTAATCGGGCGAACTAAGGCCATTCGACATGCGGCTTTAGCCTCAACACCTTTATCGATTAAAGTAGCAGCATAGGTTAATAAGCGAGTAGATATACCTTCATCTAGGCCGTGACCTTTCAAATTACGTGCTGTGGCGGCGATCTTGACTAACTTGTCAGCTAAATCAGCAGATATGCCTGTTTCCTTTTGTAAAATTGATGATTCAACATCGGCAGCGGGGTAATCAAACTCAAATGCTGTGAAACGTTGTTTGGTTGATTGTTTTAGATCTTTCATTAGGCTTTGATAGCCTGGATTGTAAGAAATAACCATTTGGAAATCAGGATGTGCTTTGAGCAGTTCACCTTTTTTATCCAAAGGTAAAGTGCGGCGGTGATCGGTTAATGGGTGGATAACGACCGTAGTATCTTGGCGAGCCTCTACGATTTCGTCTAGATAACAAATAGCGCCGATACGAGCTGCGACTGTTAATGGGCCATCTAACCAACGTGTGCCATTGGCATCTAATAAATATCGACCTACCAAATCAGAAGCGGTCATATCTTCATTACAAGCTACGGTTATTAATGGTTTGTTTAATTTCCATGCCATATGTTCGATAAAGCGTGACTTACCACAGCCTGTGGGGCCTTTGATCATTACCGGTAAGCGGGCTTGGTATGCAGCAGTATAAAGCTCAACTTCATCGCTTTGAGACTGATAAAAAGGTTGTTCTTTAATCAGATATTGGCTAATGTCATTCATAATGTGAGCTTCTTTTTGAAAGTGATGCCTAGCTTAGACTTTATGACCATGGAGGGTCTGTATGCCGAAAATGCAGGAGCACTTTTCGGTCAGTCCAACTGAGCATGTTTGGGATGCGCTATCATCGGACTGAAGTCCGACTTACCTATTTTGATATTTTCATATTAACAACAATGTAGAAAATGAAACCTTCCCCTCGCGAAAGCGAGAAGAAGGTTTCATTTTTCCTTTTGACTAGAGATTTAGGCTTATTTATGTACACCTAATTTTTCACGCCATCCTGGGAAAATCTTGTCAGCATCACCTGGGAATGATTCAAACGCACGCGCAAATTCACGATGTTCTTTGGCAAATTCAATTGGATCTGCACCGGCTTTCCAACATTCAAATGCTTGACGTAATGATGTTGCACCAGCCGCTGGGCTATCAATATGACCGTATGCACCACCACCTGATGTATTGATTACGTTACCGTGACCTAGATTTTCGAAGAAACCAGGCAAACGTAATGCATTCATACCACCAGAGATAATGGGTGTAGTTGGTTTCATGCCATACCATTCTTGGTGGTAATAAGGTCCATCAGCACTATCACGTTCAATCATGTAAGCAATGTTGCGGTCATCGGCGCCGCCTTCCATTTTACCGTAACCCATTGTACCCACGTGGATACCAGAGGCACCTTGTAAACGAGAAAGTTTAGCTAATACAAAGGCAGTGTAACCACGAACAGAAGAGGGCGATGTGACTGCGCCGTGACCTGCACGATGATAATGTAAGTACTGGCTAGGGTAGTTACGGCGAGCCGTGGTAATCATACCTGGACCTCCTACATAACCATCAACCAAAAAGGCAACTTTATCTGCATCGGGTCCGAATGTTTCTAGAATAAAATCAGCACGCGCTAGCATTTCATAATGATCATCAGCGGTGATATTAGCTGAGAATAATTTTGCTTCCCCCGTTTCATCCTGTGCACGTTTCATTGCATCAGCAACTAACGGGATTACTTTTTTCATTGGGCAGAAGACTTGGTTACCTTGTGGTTCATCATTTTTGATGAAATCACCGCCTAACCAGAACTGATACGCTGCTTCAGCAAAGGGTTCAGGACGTAGACCTAGTTTTGGCTTGATGATAGTACCTGCGATATAACCACCATCTACAAGTGGACGACCAAGAAGACGCCACATGTCAGTAATATCTTTGGCTGGGCCATCAAACAATTGCAACATGCGAGGTGGCACATAGAAATCTTGTATTTGAGCACATTTAACATCGCCCATACCTTGGTTGTTACCAATGGCTAATGTTAGGAATGATACTATCATGGCGCGACCATCAATCATGTTGCGGTCAAATAAGTCGTTTGGATATGCAACCTTCATCACGCCTTTAGCTTCATCGATTTCATATACCATGGCATCAACACCTTTGGTAAAGTCATCGGTTGTTGAAACTTCAACATTGGTACCCGTCGATGATTCTGCAGCAAGATGTGCAGCAGTTGCTAAATAACCATAGCCGTCTGCTGGAGTCATATGGTAAACAACAAGAATATGTCCGCCGTTGGCGATAAGATCTTCTTCTTTTAAACTAAGATCAGCGTAACGTGATGATTGATCCATTATTAATACCTTCTATTTAATGAGTGGTGCAAGCCTAGCTCGCATTTCACAGCCGGTTTATTTTTTGATCGCCTTTTGTTGACGTCCAGTAAGTGTAGGACATTTTTAATATAAAGAAAACTCAATTGTTTTGATTTTAGACATAAGTTATGCTTATGATGTGAACTATGAATATAACTATTAGACAGTTACAGATCTTTGAATCTGTTGCCAAACACTTGAGTTATACCCGTGCAGCAGAGATACTTTATCTGAGCCAACCTGCAGTCTCTATGCAAATTAAGCAGCTAGAGTCTGACCTTGAAATGCCTCTATTTGAACGAATAGGCAAAACACTTTATCTGACAGATGCCGGGATGGAACTGTTAAATTATGCTCGCAATATCTCGCAGCAGTTAACTGAATTAGATGATGTGATGACTGAAATGCGAGGCAGTCATCGAGGTAGGCTAGCTATTGCAGTAGCATCAACCGCTAATTATTTTGCTCTGAAACTATTGGGTGAGTTTTACAAACGTTATACCGGGACAACGATCAGCCTAGATGTGACCAATCGAGCAAGCTTGTTGAAACATCTAAATGATAATACGGTTGACATGGTTATTATGGGACAGCCACCTGAGGGAATGGATGTTGATGCTACGCCATTTTTAGATAACCCCTTAGTTGTCATTGCCCCTAAAGGTCATATTTTAGAGGGACAAAAAGCCATTCCACTGGCGGTATTACAACAAGAGACATTTATTCTGCGTGAGCATGGTTCTGGAACAAGAATAGCAATGGAACGATTTTTTAACGAAAATGGCTATAATATTAGCTCAGTAATGGAAATGAGTAGTAATGAAGCGATTAATCAGGCCGTTGAGGCAGGTTTGGGATTAGGTATTGTATCCAGTCATACCTTGGAATGGGAGTTAGCCCTAGACCGTTTGGCAGTATTAGATGTTGAATCCTTTCCTATTATGCGACATTGGTATTTAGTGCATCGCAGTAGTAAGCGTTTTACAGCACTATCATTAGCCTTCAAGCAGTTAGTGATTGACGATACCGCCATTATATTAAAGTAATAATAAATCTGGCGTCAGCCATTTTACTTGGCCA